>JASIBM010000253.1 GCA_030045175.1 Streptosporangiaceae bacterium
CGAGCGGTTCGCCAGCGACACGGTGTTCTTCTCCACCTTCGGCGGGAACCAGGTGTCGATGGCCGCGGCGCACGCCGTGCTCGACGTGCTGGCCGACGAGCGGGTGCTCCCCCGCGTCGACGAGGCGGGCCGCGCGCTCCGCGCCGCGGTGCGCGCGGCGACGGGCGGGATGGGGCTGGTGGGAGACGTCCGCGGCGTCGGCCTGGCCAACGCGATCGAGCTGGTCGCCGATCCGGACTCCAAGCAGCCCGACCCGGTCGCCGCGACGCAGGTCAAGGACGCGCTGCGCCGCCGGGGGGTCCTGGTGGGCACGACCGGCCCGGCCGGGAACGTCCTGAAGGTGCGGCCGCCGCTCGCCTTCACCTCGCGCCTGGTGCCCGCCTTCACCGGCGCGCTGACGGCGGCCCTGCGAGAACAGCTGGCCGGCCACGGGTAGCTAGCTGAGCCGCTAGCCGCCGTCAGCCGAAGTTCTGCAGGCGGGGCCAGATGGCCGCCCACGAGTCTCGGAGCCCCGAGCACACCCAGACCGGCGCGCCCTGCTCGTCGTCGTGCACGCCGACGTGGTTGTTCAGGTGCGCGGCGAGGCGCAGCGTCGCGCAGAACGGCGTGAGCTGCTGCTTGCCGAACCCGACAGCGACCGCGACCGTCTTCGACGCCGGCGGCGGGCCCCAGTACCAAAAGCTCATGTGACCGCTGTAGGCGGCGGGCAGGCCGTCGGCCGGCCCGTAGTGCTCCACCGCGCCTGCCTCGCCGTAGTTGCTGCCGAGCACGATCGCCGCCGAGCGCTCCGGCGCGGGCAGCGACCGGTACACCGCGGCGATCTCCCGCACGTAGGCCGGCCAGCCGATCGTCTCCCCTGCGTCATAGTTCAGCGTGACGATCGGCGTGGCGTGCACGTCGCCGACGGGAACGACCGGCAGCGTCACCGGGATCGCGGTCAGGCTGAGCACGACGGCCGCGGTCACCAGCCCGGCCCGCCCTCGCGTCCGGCCGCGGCGGACCCAGTCGACGGTGGGCTGAGCGCCCGCCGCCATCAGCGCGGGGATGAGGGCGCCCAGGTAGTAGGGCTTTCCCCCCGTGACGGTGAACACGATCACGAGAACGATGAACGCCACGCCGATCGCCCGGCACCAGCGCAGCGCCTCGCCGCGCAGCAGTCGCACCAGGCCAGCCACCCAGATCGGGGTGACCTCACCGAACAGCAGCAGCTGATACGGGAGCAGTTCCCAGCGCGGCGCCGACGTGCCCGAGCCGCCGTTGGCTATCGACCGGGCGACGGCGAGCTCTGGCCAGCCGTGGCTGGCCTGCCAGGCCAGGTACGGCGCCCACATCGCCAGCGCGATCGCGCCGCCCGCGTACAGCCAGGGTGAGCGGAACGCGCGTCGCGGCCCGGCGACCGCCAGGCTCACCACCACGGCGAAGAGCAGGAACGCGATCAGGTCGCTGTCGAACAAGCCGAGCCCGGTGACCAGGCCGACGGCGAGCCAGAGCCGGTCGTCGCCGGCCCGCAGGATGCGGATGACCAGCCAGGAAGCTAGCGCCCAGGCCGGCAGGTCGAACGTGCTGGTGCTGAGCAGGTGGCCGGTGCCGATCACCATGGGCGCGACCGCGACCGCTGCGGCCGCAAGCACCTGAGCCCGCCGCTCAGCGCCGAGCTCTCGCGCGATCATGCCGGTAAGGACGACCAGCGCCGCCGACGCGATCGCCGACGGCAGCCGCAGCACTACCAGTGACGATGGCGCGAGATCGGACATCAGCCTGGCGACCAGCGGCACGAACGGCGGCTGGTCGGGGTAACCCCAGGCCAGGTGCTGGCCGCAGGCGATGAAGTACAGCTCGTCGCGGTGGTAGCCGTAGCGCGAGGAGAAGGCGACGAGCAGCGCCGCTAGCGACGCGGCGACCACGGCGACCGGGCCGGCCGCGAAGCCGGGCAGCGGGCTGGCCGTCCGGCCGGGCGCCGCCGGGCTCAGCCCGGATAGGTCCGGGTCGTCCGGCTGGACGTCATCAGCCCGCGTCACCGCCCCATCATCGCCGAGCGCCGGCCACCGCCGCCATTTCATTTGCCACGGCGAGCCGCGCCGGCGGCAAGCGGCATCAGGCGGTTAGCCGCGGCGGGCGCTGGCCTCGCGGGAGCGGACGTCGAGCGGGCCGGCGCACGGGCCGTGCCCGGCCTTGTCGCACAGCGGCGGCATTGGCGCGTATATCGCCAGCCGGTTGAGGTCCGGGTGACCGCGGACGTAGGTCGGGTTGCCGCAGGCGCGGACGTTCAGCTTGCCGATGCGGACCTGCGGCGCCGCTCGCCTGATCTTCTCGATCTGCCCGAAGGCCGCCTTGACCAGGCTGACTGGCAGCGGGGTGTACCCGGAATCGCCGATCGACTGCTGGCCCTGGCAGATCGAGTAGTCCAGGAAGGAGGCCAGCGTCTGCCATTTCGCGGGGAATTGCCCCGGCGCGGGCTGCATCCGCGGGTCGGTCTTGGATGTGGGCATGATCACGTACGAGTACGACGACAGCGGGTAGGCGCGGGGATCTGTGTCGCCGTAGACCCGGTCCAGGTTCTGCAGCAGGTAGTCAGGGGACTTGGGGTTCAAGTTGATCAGCGCCTTGGTCAGCGCCACGGCGTCGTAGGACTGGCTCGGCAGCACGTAGTACCCGGCGGCGTTGCGCACCTGCGCGACAGGGAAGCGCGCGTACAGCGGGTAGGCGTACTCGTCGATCCCGATGGCGCCGTTGGCCGATGCCGACTCGATGTAGTTCATGATCTGGATCGAGCCGTCCTGCGCGACCTGGTTCGTGCCCTGGCGCGGCCAGTACTCGGTCATTCCGCCCATGCCGCCGTTGAACGCGCTCCACAGCGCATGGAACTCGTAGTTGAGGTAACTGGTGAACATGGCCGTCGTCCCCGACCCCTCCGAGGGCACGACCGTGATGATCGGCAGCGATGGCAGCGCATGGCCGTTGTTGTCGCGCGTGATGGCGGGGTTGTCCCAGTTGGTGATCTGGTTGGTGAAGATCTTGGCGATGGTCAGCCCGGATAGCCGCAGGCTGGTGACGCGGTGGCCGCCCACCGTGATGTTGTAGGGGAACGCCGTGGCGCCCCCGACGACCGGGACGTAGGCGTACGGCCGGCTGGAGTTGTCGTCGACGCCGGTGACCGGGTTATAGCCCTGATAGCCGACGTCGCTGACCGCGAAGTCGACCGTGCCCTGCGCGAAGTCCTGGCGGCCGGCCACCGCCCCCACCTCGTTGAACGTCACCGGGATGCCCCGCCCCGCGACGATGCCGATCCACGCCTGAATGGCAACGCCTGGCCAGGACGAGCCCGACCCGAGAATGGGCGCGTAGGAGACGCCGGAATCGTCGCCACGGAGGCCGGGGCCGGACGGCGCGGCCTGCGCGGACCCGGCGGCCGGCAGCACCGCCAGCGCGCCGGCCAGCGCGGTCGCGCCTATCAGCCTGAGCTTCCTGATCGTCACGCCTCTTCCCTCCAGGCATCAGGGCAGCATGCCAATGTCGCTCGGAATAATAGGCTAACCCCGTTTCCGAGAGCTGCGGAAGTATTTGCGCGGCACGCTCATTCATGCCCACTGGCGCTCGCTTCCCTGGTGCAGCGCCTGGTAGATCCGATTTCGCAATGCGTTTGCCTCCGCGTCGGTGAGCGTTTTCTCCAGGTCGCGCAGCACGACGCGAACCAGCAGGTTCTTCTGCCCCGGCCGGGCGCCGAGCCGGCCGATCGCGGCGGGCGGCAGGTCCGCGAGGGCGGTGGACGACAGCACGCTGACCTGCTCGGCGCACGACGCGCTGGCGCCGAGCGCGTCCCTGACCCGGTCGCCGAGGGTCTCCTCGTCGTCATCATCGGCGACGGCGACGGACAGGTCGCGGGTGACCGGCGGCATCGCGGAGACCCGCCGGTACGCGGCGAGGCCGAGCATCTGGCCGGCGATCCTGGGGTCCGCCGAGCGCAGCAGCCGGATGTCGCCGACGCCCTTGACCAGCATCAGCAGGCGGTCCAGGCCCATGCCGAGCGCGAGGCCGCTCCAGCCGGCGAGCCCCGCGCGGGCCAGCACGCCCGGATGGGCCAGGCCGCATTCCCACACCTCCACCCACCGATCGGCCTGGCGGACGTCGACCTGCAGGCCGCCCAGCGTGTAGGGGTGCACGCGCGGCTCCTGGCGGTGCGCCAGCCCTGGAACGAGCGCCCCGAGCAGGAGCGAGATCATCTCGTCCAGGTCGGGCCCGCTCAGCTGCCGCCTGGTGATCCGCCACAGGTCGAGCTGATGGGGCGTGCCGGTGTGCTGCCAGTCGATGCTGTCCCGCCGGTAGACGATCCCCGGGCAGGCCAGCAGCACGTCGCCGCCCTGGCGGCCCGGCTCGCTGGCGAGCCGGCGCAGCGCGGGCGGCACCATCGCGCTTGAGTGGCAGCGGAGCAGGTGACCGGCGTCGACGTACCGGGTGTACCTGGCTTCCCTGACGACCGCGCCGGCGGCGTACCCGAGGTGATCGTAGTTGTCTGCCACGGGGACGACCCGTGGCCCGCGGCACCAGCGGACCTCGCACCCCCAGGCGCGCGCCAGCGCAGCGACGGCGCGATCGGCCAGGAGCTGGATCGCGTGCGGGCCCTGCGCCGGATCGGTGAGGTCGCGCACGGCGAGATCGCGCCGCAGTTGCTCAGCGCTGAGATAGGGACCATTGCTGAGATAAGAACCAGTGCTGAGATCAGAACCATGGCTGGGATAGGAAAGGTTGCCTGGCACGGTGACTCCTTCGCCGGGTGAACGCGGGAACCTGGAGACCTCCCGGACCTGGGCTCACCTGAGCGGAGTCTGGCCTAGCGGCACGCGCCTCCCCGCGGCTCACCCCGAGCCGGGAGGCGGCGAAATCGCCGTGCCATAGCCTGCGCCATGCCCGCCAGCATAACCGCGCCGAGCCCGGCCAATCCAGCGCGTTTCCAGCCAGCGCAGGAACCTCCGCCAGGCTCATTGACGGTGAAAATGCTGGCAGTTACCTTCGGGGCACGAGCGGGCCACCCAGGGCCGCCGTTCCTTCGAAAGGCAGCACCATGCATCGACTCCCTCGCATCCTGACCTACGCCGTGCTCGCCGCGCTGCCGGCGCTCGGCCTGACGGCCGGCTTAAGCCCGGCCGCTAACGCCAGCACCGCCACCAGGCCGGCCTTTGCCCAGCGGGGGGCTCTGGGGGGTCGTCCCCCCAGGCCAGCAAGGGCCGAGGCCCTCGCGATCATCAAGCGCCTCGACATCGGCCGGCATCGCGCCAGCCACCGGGTACCCGGCGTGGCGGACGCCGTGCCGATCCAGGTGGAAAGCAACACCTGGGCAGGCTACGCCAACACGGGCAGCGACTTCACCAAGGTGACAGGCAGCTGGACCGAGCCGGACGTGACCTGCCCGGCCGGCTCGTCCACGGCCTTCGTGGCCTTCTGGGTCGGCCTCGACGGCTTCAGCAGCGACACCGTGGAGCAGGCTGGCACGCTGCTCGAGTGCTACGACGGCGTCGCCTACCAGTACAGCTGGTGGGAGATGTACCCGACCAATGACGTCCAGGTCGTCGGCGAATCCGTGGCGGCCGGGGACAGCATCAGCGACTCCGTGGTGCGCAGCGGCGACAGCTACACGCTGAAGCTAACCGACTCCACCCACACGGCGAACAGCTTCACCACCACCCAGACCTGCTCCGGCTGCGCGAACAGCAGCGCCGAGTGGGTCCTGGAGGGACCGAGCGGCGGGCCGCTCGCCGACTTCGGCACCTGGACCCTGGGCGACGCGACGGCGACCGCGGGCGGCACCTCAGGCGTCATCTGCTCGACCACCTGCTACGAGATCACCATGGTGGACAGCGAAGGCCACGTCATGGCCCAGCCCACCTCGCTGGATGGACCCGCCAGCGGGTTCTCTGTCTTCTGGGAGCGCAGCACGTAGCGCCTGGCGCGAGCTATCTTTCCTCGGTGATGAACGCCTGGCGGTGACCGGCGGCGTCCAGGTAGAACCCGCCTGCGCCGCACCTGCTCGCCGCGGCGCAGGACACCGCGAGCACCGCGGCGAGCCCGCTCGCGTTCAGGGCAGCCGAGCCCGGGACCTCCTGCGCCGTTCGCCAGTGGCCGTCCTGCTGGCTGGCGACGAACGCCTGCAGGTGACCGGCCGCGTCGGTGTAGGCCCCGCCGGCGGCGCAGTTGCCCGCCGCGCCGCACGACACCGACAAGACCAGGGCGGTCCCGCCGGCGTTCAGCGGCCCCAGGCCAGGCACGCCGATCGCCTTGCCCCAGGCGCCGTTCCGCTCGCTGACGACCAGCGCCTGCACGTGGCCCGCGCCGTCGGTGTAGTCCCCGCCGGCCGAGCAGTCGCCGGCCGCGCCGCACGACACCGACATGAGCAGGGCGAACCCCTTGTTCAGGACCGCAGAGCCGGGCGCCCGGATCGCCTTGCCCCAGGTGCCGTTCCGCTCGCTGGCCACGAGCGCCTGCAGGTTACCGGCGCCGTCGGTGTAGTCCCCGGCCACGGCGCAGTTGCCGGCCGAGGCGCACGACACCGAGTTGACCTCAGCCCGCACGCCGGCGTTCAGCTTCCGGGCGCCGGGCAGCGGGAACGCCTTGCCCCAGGTGCCGTTCCGCTCGCTCACGACGAACGCCTGCAGATCACCATTGCTGTCGGAGTAGCTCCCGCCCGCGGCGCAATCGCCCGCCGCCGGGCACGAGACCGAGCTGACGGAAGCCTGCCCGAACAGGTTCAGGGCCAGGACGCCAGGTACGGTGATCGCCTTGCCCCAGGTGCCGTCCCGCTCAGCCGCGACGAACGCCTGCTCGAAGCCTGAGGCGTCGGCGTAATCCCCGCCGACGGCGCAGTTGCCCGGCGACGGGCACGACATCGAGTTGAGGTCGGCGAAGCCGCCCGTGTTCAATCTTCCCGAGCCCGGGATCTTGATCGCCTTGCCCCAGGCGCCGTCCTTCTCGCTGACGGTGAACACCTGCTGACTGCCGGCGCCGTCGATATAAGTCCCGCCCGCCGCGCAGTTGCCCGCCGACGGGCACGACATCGCAGTGACCTCGGCGCGCCCGCCAATGTTCATGGCGACCAGCCGGCGGATCTCCCTTGCCTTAGCCCAGCTGCCGTTCCTTTCGCTGACGACGAACGACTGGGTCAGGCCGCTCCCGTCGTGGTAATAACCGCCCGCGGCGCAGTTGCCAGCCGAGGCGCAGGATAGCGCGGTGACCTCGGCGAATCCGCCGGCGTTCAGGGCCGCGGTGCCTGGCACCTTCTTCGCGTGGCGCCAGGTGACGCCCGTGGTGACATCGCGCCGGGCGGGCGGGGCGCTGGCGAGCGCGCCGGCTGGCATCGCCAGGCAGAGCGCTCCCGCCACCGACGCGACGAAGACCCTGGCGGTGATGATCCGGCCCATGAGCCCACTTTCGCACGCGAACCCCTCCATCAGGTGAATGCGAGGTGACGAGCTCGCGGTCCGGTCCCCGGTAGCCTGGCCCGCGTGAGCGAGCCGGAAGGCCCGGACCAGGCCGGGCAGCCTGTCGTGCGCAGGCGGGCGGGGCGGGTGCTCGTCGTCGACCCGGACGGGCGGGTGCTGCTGCTGCACGGATTCGACCCGGCGCGGCGCGACGAGCCGTACTGGCTCACCGTCGGAGGCGGGGCCAAGCCCGGCGAGAGCCTGGCCGAGGCCGCGGCGCGTGAGCTGCGCGAGGAGGCCGGCATCGCCGTCAGCGCTGCCGAGCTCGGCGAGCCGGTCTGGCATGAGGTGACCGAGTTCGGCTTCGGCGGCAGGCGGTACCGGCAGGAACAGGATTTCTTCCTGCTCCAGGTGACCGCGCCCGACGTGCGCACGGACGGCCTGGACGACGAGGAGGCGGCGGTCATCGACGGCTACCGCTGGTGGACGGTGGCCGAGCTGGAGTCCACGGCCGAGTCGTTCTACCCGGCCGTCCTCCCCCGGCTGCTCGCCCGGCTGGCGGGCTAGCCGATCGCCCTGGACCGGCCGCGGAACTCGGCGATCACCTCATCGCCGCGGCGGACCGTGACGTCGTAGATGCCGCTGCGGCCGTAACTGACCCGTTCCGCCGCGGTGGCCACGAGCACGTCGCCCTCGCCGGCCGGCGCGATGAACGTGATGTCGGCGCCCGCCGCGACGGTGACCGGCCCCCTGGCGTTGCACGCGCACGCGAACGCGGTGTCGGCCAGCATGAACACGTACCCGCCGTGCGCGATCTGGTGCCCGTTGAGCATCTGGCGGCTGACGGTCATCCGCACCACGGCGCGGGCGTCGCCGGCCTCGAGCAACTCCATTCCCAGGCCAGCCGACGCGCGGTCGGCCGCGAACATGGCGGCAGCGGGCTCCTGATGACCGGCCATGCCGCCATCTTGCCGCAAGGCGGCGGTGAGTAGCGTGTCTGGCATGCCCACATTTCGCCAGCCTGGCACCGTCCTGACCGATCACGTGTTCGCCGTGCCGCTCGATCACGGCGCCCCGGACGGGGAGCAGATCACGGTGTTCGCCAGGGAGGTGGTGGGCAGCGAGCACGCCGGGACCGCCGGCAGCCTGCCCTGGCTGCTGTTCTTCCAGGGCGGCCCGGGGCGGCCAAGCCCGCGATACACGGGGCGGGAGAGCTGGCTGGACCGCGCGCTGCGGGACTACCGGGTGCTGCTGCTTGACCAGCGCGGCACCGGCCGGTCCACCCCCGCCAACCGGCTCACGCTGGCGCAGCGGGGCTCCGCCGCCGAGCAGGCCCGCTACCTGAGGAACTTCCGTGCCGACTCCATCGTGGCGGACGCCGAGCTGATCAGGCGCCGGCTCACCGGCGACCGCCCGTGGAGCGTGCTTGGCCAGAGCTTCGGCGGCTTCTGCGCGGTCACCTACCTCTCCCAGGCGCCGGGCGGCCTGGCCGAGGTGCTCATCACTGGCGGCCTGCCCGGCCTGCAGGCCACCGCCGACGATGTCTACCTGGCCACCTATCCGCTCGTCGCCGCGAAGAGCCTCGCGCACTACGAGCGCTACCCGCAGGACGCGGACCTGGTCCGCGCGATCACGCGCCACCTGGCCACCCGCGAGGTGCTGCTGCCGTCCGGGGCGCCCCTCACCGTGCCCGCGTTCCAGTCCCTCGGGATCTGCCTGGGCATGTCGACCGGCAGCCACCAGCTGCACTACCTGCTCGCGGACGCCTTCGACGGCGACGAGATCGGCGACGACTTCAGGTACCGGGTCCAGTCGGCGCTGACGTTCGCCGGCGGCCCGCTGTACGCCGCGCTGCACGAGGCCTGCTACGCGCAGGGACCGGCGACGCGCTGGGCGGCGCAGCGCGTCAGGGACGATTTCCCTGACTTCGACGCTGCCCGGGCCATCGCGGGCGCCGGGCCCGTGCTCTTCACCGGGGAGATGATCTACCCCTGGATGTTCCAGGCCGACCCGCTGCTGCGGCCGCTCGGGGAGGTCGCGGAGATCCTCGCCGAGGCCGAGGGCTGGCCCAGCCTGTATGACCCCGGGCAGCTGAGCCGCAACGAGGTGCCCGTCGCCGCCGCCGTGTACTACGACGACATGTACGTGCCGCAGCGGTTCTCGCTCGACACCGCGAGCCGGATCAACGGCCTGCGGCCCTGGGTTACCAACGAGTACGAGCACGATGGCCTGCGGGTGAGCAACGGCGCGGTGCTCGACCGGCTGATCCGCATGGTGCGCGGCGCGATCTAGCGATCGCGGACGGCGAAGCGCGGCACGTAGGCTTGCCGGGTGACGATCCGGACCTGCCTGTGCCTGATCACGCGGCGGACGCCTCGCCGCGGCGACGAAGTGCTGCTCGGCTACAAGAAGGCGGGGTTCGGGGCCGGCCGCTGGGTGGGGCTCGGCGGCCACATCGAGGATGGCGAGGAGCCGGTGGACGCCGCCGTCCGCGAGGTCGCGGAGGAGTCCGGGCTCGTCGTCAGCTCATCCAAGCTCAGCCTCCGGGCCTGCCTGGCGTTCGTCTTCCCGGCCAGGCCCGCCTGGGATCAGACCGCCGATGTCTTCCGCACGGAGGACTTCCTCGGCGAGCCCGCCGAGTCCGATGAGGTGATCCCGCGCTGGTTCGCCGTCGGCGCCCTGCCGCTGAGCGACATGTGGGACGACGCCAGGTACTGGATGCCCATCGTCCTCGCGGGCGGTCATGTCACCGCGCGGGTGACCTTCGCCGCCGACTGCGCGACCGTCGCCGCGTTCGAGCCAGGCGATTAGCCCCGCTAAGCGCCAGATCCTTAGCCCTGCTAACATTTTAGCCATGGGAGACGTTGCTGCGCCTGGTGACAGGTACAAGTGGATCGCGCTGTCGAACACCACGCTGAGCATCACGATGGCCACGATCGACGCCTCGATCGTGATCATCTCGATGCCGGCCATCTTCCGCGGCATCCACCTCGACCCGACGGCCCCAGGCAACATCAGCTACCTGCTGTGGATGATCATCGGGTACCTGCTCGTCACCGCCGTGCTCGTGGTCACGCTCGGCCGGCTTGGCGACATGTTCGGCCGGGTCAGGATCTACAACCTGGGCTTCGTCGTGTTCACCCTGGCCTCGATCGCGCTCTCGCTCGACCCGCTCACCGGCCCGGCGGGCGCGCTGTGGCTGATCCTGTGGCGGATCGTGCAGGCGTTCGGCGGCGCCATGCTGATGGCCAACGCCGCTGCGATCCTGACCGACGCGTTCCCCGCCAAGCAGCGCGGGATGGCCCTGGGCATCAACCAGATCTCCGGCATCGCCGGCCAGTTCGTCGGCCTCTTGCTCGGCGGGGTGCTCGCGGCGTGGGACTGGCGCGCCATCTTCTGGGTCAACGTCCCGATCGGGGTGTTCGGAACGATCTGGTCCTACCGCAAGCTGCGCGAGATCGCGACCGTCAACCGGGCCAGGATCGACTGGTGGGGGAACCTCACGTTCGCGCTCGGCGCCGGGCTGCTGCTGGTGTCCATCACCTACGGCATCCAGCCGTACGGCGGGCACTCCACGGGCTGGACCAGCCCGCGCGTCGTCGGCGGGCTCGTGCTCGGCGTGGTCCTGCTCGCGGTCTTCTGCCTGATCGAGTCCAAGATCGCCGAGCCCATGTTCCGGCTCGGGCTGTTCCGCATCCGTGCCTTCACCGCGGGCAACGCGGCCAGCCTGATGGGCTCCATCGCCCGCGGCGGCCTGCAGTTCATGCTGATCATCTGGCTGCAGGGAATCTGGCTGCCCGAGCGCGGCTACGACTTCTCCCAGACCCCGCTGATGGCCGGCATCTACCTGCTGCCGCTCACCGCCGGTTTCCTCATCGCCGGCCCGGTCTCCGGTTACCTGTCAGACCGGTACGGCCCGCGGCTGTTCGCCACCTCGGGACTGCTCGTGTCCGCCGCCGCGTTCGGCGGGCTGCTGCTGCTCCCTGTCAACTTCCCCTACTGGACGTTCGCGCTGATCATCATGTGCAACGGGCTCGGCTCCGGCCTGTTCGCCTCGCCCAACACCTCCGCGATCATGAGCAGCGTCCCGGCCAGGTACCGTGGCTCGGCGTCCGGGATGCGGTCCACCTTCCAGAACTCGGGCATGTCGCTGTCGATCGGCATCTTCTTCTCGCTGATGATCGCCGGGCTGGCCGCGACGCTGCCGCGCACGCTCAGCGCGGGCCTGCGATCGCACGGGGTACCCGCCGCGGTCGCCGCGCACGTGGCCAGCCTGCCGCCGGTGAGCACGCTGTTCGCCTCGTTCCTCGGGTATAACCCGATCGGCAGCCTGCTGCGGCCCTCGGGCGTGCTCGCCCGCCTGCCTGCCCGTGACGCCGCGACGCTGACCGGCAAGGAGTACTTCCCGCACCTGATCTCCGGGCCGTTCCACCATGGCCTGGTCATCGTGTTCACCGCCGCGATCGCGATGTCGGTGCTCGGCGCGGTGGTGTCGCTGCTGCGGGGCGGGCAGTTCTACTACGAGGATGCCCCGGACAGCGTGAGCCAGCTGGCGGCCAAGCCCGACCGGGCGCTGGC
>JASIBM010000254.1 GCA_030045175.1 Streptosporangiaceae bacterium
GTCGCCCGGCGCTTCGCCCAGCGCTTCGCCCGGCCATTCGCCGAGCCCGTCGCCGACCGGCCGGCCGGGCAGCAGCCCGAGCCCGTCGCCGTCCGCGTCGCAGCCACAGCTCACGGCCAAGCTCAGCGTCGCCGTCAGCGTGCTCGGCCTGCTCAAGCTCGGCGTTGCCACCGTGGTCGACGTGCAGGTCTCCGACGTGGGCCAGGCGCCGACGAAGGCACTGACCGTAACGCTGGCCTTGCCGCCGGGAATCTCCCTGTCCAGCGCGGGCTCGGCCGGCTGGTCCTGCGGCCAGGGCGCCGGCGGCAGCACGAGCTGCTCGGGCGGGTCGCTGGGCGCGGGAGCCGCCTCGACCGTGTCGTTCCACGTGCTGGTGATCAGCCTGAGCGCGTGCGGGGAGGAGATCGTCGCCACCGCGGTCAGCGGGTCGCTGACCGCTAGTGGCCAGTCACCGGCCGATTGCCCGTTGTAGCGCGGCCAGGCCCGCGGGCGAGCCCGCGCTCCGGCCGGAGCCCCGGCCTAGTCATCGGTCGATGAGCGCAGGCGCTTGGTCTGCGCCCGACGCTGCTTGTCCGCGAGCCTGCGCTCGACGGCCGCGCGGCTTGGCCTGGTCTGGCGGCGAACCCGAGGCGGTGGCGCTGTGGCCTCGGTCAGCACCTGCGACATGCGCTCCGCCGCCGATTCCCTGTTCCGAAGCTGCGACCGGTACTCCGACGCGGTGACCGTGATGACGCCATCGGCCAGCCGGTCCCTGAGCGCGCCGAGCGCGCGCTCCTTCATCGCTGGCGCCAGCGCCGACGACGCCAGCAGATCGTAGGAGAGTGCGACTCGAGTATCAGCGGTGTTGACCGACTGCCCGCCCGGCCCAGGCGACCTGGAGAACCGCCAGGTGAGCTCGTCGGGCGGGATCAGCGTGCCGCGCACCCAGACTTCGAGGCTCACGGCTGCCGCCGGTCGCGGGCCAGTACCACCAGGTCGTGCGGGGATCTCATGGCTCTATTGTCCAGGAGGGTCGTCACGAGGCTCAATGGACGCGCACAAGGCACGTGTTACCACCCATAACGACTTTCTGGACGGACTTTGTTGCAGTGAAATGTTGCGCGGGTTGCATTGGCAACGCTAACGTCCGTAAAGCGTTGTTCTAGGGGAGGGCCACGCTATGAGCCAGGGCAAGTGGGTTCGGGGCAAGCCTGGCAGCATCACCGGTACCGTCGTACCCGCGCCGGCGTCCGATGACGCGGCGCCGCAGGCGCCACAGGCTCCTGTCGGGCTGCCCTCGTTCCCGCAGAGCCGCGCCGGGGAGCAGCGCGCGGACCAGCAGCGCACGGACCAGTACCGCGACCGCGCGGACGAGGCGAACCCGTTGCCACGCCGACGTCCGGGTGAGCACCGCCCCGGCCCGCGCGCATCCAGCCGGGGCACGGCCGGGGCACCCGCGCGTCAGTCGCAGCATGAACCACCCCGGCTTCCGGACAATGTCAGGTCATTGTTCAAGCCCGTCCTCACCGCTCCCGCGTCGGCGCGGAGCTCGCCAGGGGGGACGATCCAAGGGAACCCGCCGCAAGGCTTGCCCGCAGGGGCGGCACCAAGGAACCGGCGGCCAGGCTGGCCGGCGCAGACCCCAGGGAGTCCGACGCGGTTCGTCGCCGATGCTGACATTCCCGCCGGATCTGGCCTGGCCGGGCTCGCCGACGGCCCCGGCAGTCTCCGGCCGGTGGCGAGCTCGCCGCGGCCGGTTGCCGACGGCCAGGCCGGGGCGGCAGCGCAGTCGCGCCAGACTATAGCCGGGCCACAGCAACCGGCGACGGGGCCGAGCCGTGGGCACCGGCAGGCACGCCGCGGCACGGGCCAGGGCCGAGGTGGTCAACGGCTGGCGCGGCTGGCGCCGCGCGCGGCCGACGCCGATCCACGGCCGAGATACGGCCGCCAGGTCGTCTGGCTCATCGCCCTGACCGTCCTCGCCCTGCTGACGGCGGCAGGGACGGTCGTCGCGCTCGTTCAGCTCCACGGCTCCGGCGCGAGCCTCAGCGCCGATACCGGCCCGGCGGGACCTGGCGGCGGCCAGGACGGCCTGTCCGTGGCCGCGGCCACCAGGGCGCAGGCGGCGGCCTGGATCGCGAGGGAGATCAGCCGAAGCTCGATCATCGCGTGTGACTCGCTGATGTGCGCCGACCTCGCGCGGGCGGGCGTGCCCTCGCTGAACCTGATGGTGATAGGGCCGACCACGCCTGACCCGCTCGGCGCCGACGTCGTGGCCGCTACCCCGGTGCTGCGCAGCCAGTTTGGCGGCCGCTTGGCGAGCGTGTACGCGCCGCTGGTGCTCGCCAGCTTCGGTACCGGCGCAACCAGGGTCGACGTGCGGGCGGTCGCACCGGACGGCGCCGCGGCGTACCAGGCGGCCCTGCGCCAGGACGTGGCGGCGAGGAAGATCTTCGGGACACGGCTGCTCAGCAACAGCCGCATCACGCTGCCAGCCGGCGCCAGGGCCGACCTGATCGCCGGCCGGGTAGATCCCCGGCTGCTGCTGACGCTTCCCTTGCTCGCCGACCAGCACCCGATCGTGATCTTGGGCTTCTATGACCAGGCACCGGGGGCCGGGCCAGGCGTTCCGCTGACCGGAGCGGAGCTCTCGGCGAGCGACGGCCAGGCGACAGGCCTCAGCCCGGCCGCGTACCGCCACTGGCTGGTCAATCTCCTGCTCAGCCAGCGCGCGCCTTACCGGGCCGTCAGCGTCCGCTCAATGGTCGACAACGGCCTGCCGGTCGTTTCTGTCAGGTTCTCCAGACCAAGTCCTTTCGGGCTGATACATGTGTAGCTGGGCGGCCCGCCCATGCCGAGGGCTGGTTTGCTTCATGTCTAGGGGTGAAGCATGAGAGGTGGATCGAGGCTCGCTCGCACTGCCGGCCTGCTCGCGCCCATCGCGGCCGGACTGTGGCTGCTGGCCGGCGCCAGCGCCGGGCTGGCCCCGGCGGCCGCCGCGACGTCCGCATCCGGCGGATACGGCTGGCTCCGGCTGGCTCACCTGTCGCCGAATACGCCGGCCGTCGATGTGTACCTGTACTCCTTCGGGGACGCCAACGCCGTGCTCGTGGTCCATCACGTGGCCTACGGAACGGTATCGGCCTATCAGCGCCTGCCCAGCGGCGAGTACACGGTCGCCATGCGCGCGGCGGGGGCTCCGGCATCGGCCGCGCCTGTGATCTCCGCGACCGTGGACGTTCACCCTGGCCACGCGTACACGGTGGCTGGCATGGGCCCGGCCAAGGGCTTGCGCCTCGTGGTGCTCTCTGACCGGCTGAGGACGCCGCGCGGCAAGGCGCTTGTGCGGATAATCCAGGCATCCCTGGTCGAGCACCGGGTCACGGTCAAGGCGGGCAGTCACGTGCTCGTCAGCAACCTGCCCTTTGCCACCGTCAGCGCGTACCGGGCGGTGTCACCAGGCACCTGGTCGGTACGCGCGATCGGCCTGACCGAGCGGGCTCAGGCCACGATCACGCTCTCCGCGGGCACGATTCACACGATCGTGGTGCTCGACGATCCTGGTCGCCTCGGCCTCGACGACATCGTGGACGCGGCAGGCAGCCGGGTCGTGCCCGTCGGGGCGCCAGCGACAGGGCTCGGCGGCACCGCGCCGCGACCAGGCCCGTCCGACCTGCGCTGGCTGGTCCTGATCGGCTGCGGACTGCTGCTCGGCCTTTATGGCGCCAGGTGGGCAGTCTGGCCAGCCGGTTCCCGCGTTCCTGGTCGTCGCAGGCCACCGTCGGTGACGTGAGCCGGCACGCTGGCCCCGCCAGCCCGGTTCGCATCCCCGCACTGCGCGCAGCTGGCAGGCCAGCGCCCAGGCACCGGCGGCCTGGGCCAGCCTGGCGGCAACGGCTCACCCGCCGGGTCAGCCTCAGCCGCCGGGCCGGCCTTGCGCTCATCGCTTGCGGTGCCGTCGTGGTCGCGGTCGGGGTGGCCGGCTGGGTCCTGACCGGCAGCCCGGCCGGGCAGGCGGACAATGCCGCGACTGGCCCTGTTCCGCACGTCCGAGCGCCGTCGGGCCGGACCGCGCCGCGCGAGGCTGGCTCGGCCCAGGTTGCCAGGCCGGTGCGGCTGGTGATCCCGGCGATCGGCGTCAGCACCCGGCTCATCCGCCTCGGCATCACCAGCTCGGGCGCGGTGGCCGTCCCTGACACCGTGGACGTGGCCGGGTGGTTCACCGGCAGCCCCCGGCCCGGGGCGATCGGCTCAGCCGTGATACTCGGGCACATCGACTCCAGGCTAGGGCCCGGGGTGTTCTTCAGGCTCAGGCTGCTGCATCGCGGTCAGCGTGTCTACGTCGTCCGCGCCAACCGCAGCGTGGCCACGTTCAAGGTCACCATGATCCGCTTGGTGGCCAAGGCCACGTTTCCCTCGGCCGCCGTGTACGGGCCGGTGCCCGACGCGGAGCTACGGCTGATCACCTGCGGCGGCCAGTTCGACTACGCGACCGGCTCCTACCTGTCCAACGTCATCGTCTACGCGACGCTGGTCGCCACGCCACCAGCCCCGCCCCGCACATGATCCCGCCAGCCCCCGGCCGACCCCCGCCCAAGCGTGATCCCGCCAGCCGCCCGGCCGACCCCGACCCGAGCGTGATCCCGCCGGTTCACCCCGACCGCCCCACAAGTCACTTAGTTCTCTCACGTCACAGATCTTGATCATTCTCGCCGGATGAATGACGGATTGGTCCGGTTACCCCGGGTGAAGGGCACATTGACCAGGCCGACGGCGGTCGGGCAACCACCGCGAGCTGAGAGATCTGCGTGGTATGCCAGAATGTTCCCGTGCGGCCTCCCGATCCTGGCTCTGCCGGGCACTCGCCCGGCGAACAATCGCGGAGCCAGCGGCATCAGTGGCTGGAGGAAGGGCCGCATCAGGTCGCGCCCGGCGTGCACCGGATTCCGCTGCCGTTGCCGATGGACGGCCTGCGCGCGGTCAACGCCTACGCCATCGAGGCGAGCGACGGCCTCGTCATGATCGACTCTGGCTGGCTGCTCGACGAGACCGAGGCCACGCTCAAGCGCTCCCTGGCGCGGATGGGCGCCGGGCTCGGCGACATCCGCAGCTTCCTGGTCACTCACATCCATCGTGACCACTTCACGCAGGCTATTGCGCTGCGCCGGACGTTCGGGATGAAGGTCGCGCTCGGCATCGAAGAGCGGCACTCGCTGCACGCCCTGCTTAGCCGCGATCCGGGCGCCCTGTCCACCCGGGCCATGCGCCTGATCTCGGCGGGCGCGCATCCGCTGATCGAGAAGATGGTGCAGGCCGGCATGCAGCCACCCACTCCGGATGACGGGTACGAGGAGCCGGACGAGTGGATCACCTCAGGCCAGTCCTTCGACCTGGGCACCCGCACGCTCGAGGCGATCGCGACGCCCGGTCACACCAGGGGTCACGTGGTGTTCGCCGACCACGCCGCCGGCCTGCTCTTCGCCGGCGATCACGTGCTGCCGCACATCACCCCGTCGATCAGCCTCGAAGCCGCTCCGACGGACCTGCCGTTGCATGACTACATCGAGTCACTCAGGCTGGTGCGCCAGATGCCCGACCTGACGCTGCTGCCCGCCCACGGCCCGGTTGCCCCGAGCGTGCACGCGCGGGTCGACGAGCTGCTCGACCATCACGACGCCCGGCTGCGGATCATGTCCGCCGTGCTCGCCGATGGCCCGGTCACCGCCTACCAGGTCGCGCTCGCCGTCAAGTGGACCTCACGCGAGCGCAACCTGGTCGACCTGGACCTGATAAATCAGGTGCTCGCCATCGGCGAGACCCAGGCGCACCTGGATCTGCTCGTCGCACGGGGCCAGGCCACGGCGACGGTCGCCGAAGATAGCATCCGCTACTACCAGCTCAGCGGCTGAGCACGCCGGGGGGACGGACGCAGGCGTGGGCGGGATGCGGGCGGGGCGACCTTACCGAGTCGCCTGGTAGGCGACGGCCACCTCAGCGGCCAGCGCCGCGTTGTCAGCGATCAGCGCGCGGTTGACGGTCACGCTCGCGCCGCCGCTCAGCTCCTCGACCAGCGCGAGCACGGCGGGGGTGACAGCCTGGCCGGTCACGCCGCGCTCGGTAACCGTCGCGACCGCGCGGGCGATCAGGTCCTCTAGGTCTAGCCCGTCCGCCGGGGGCCTGGCGAGCACGATGCCGCCGGCCGGGTTCAGCGCCCAGTGCGCCCGTGCCACCTGCGCGACCTCGTCGCCGCTGCTGACTACGGCTGAGACCGGCGGACCGCCCTCGGCGGTGTAGAAGAGCGGCAGCGTGCTCGTGCGCCAGCCGAGCACGGGCACCGCGAGGGTCTCAAGCAACTCGGCGGTGGCGGGCACGTCGAGTATCGACTTCGCGCCTGAGCAGGTCACGAGCACCGGGGTACGGGCGATCTGGATCAGGTCGGCGGAGATGTCCAGCGACTCGGCGAAACCCCGGTGCACGCCGCCGATGCCGCCCGTCGCCATGAACGAGATCCCCGCAAGCCGGCAGACCGCCAGGGTGCCGCCGACGGTGGTCGAGCCCACGGCCCGCTGTACCAGGCATGCCGCGATGTCCCTGGCACCGACCTTCCGCGCGGTCACTCCGGCCTCGGCGAACCGCTCGATGTCCGGGCGACCCAGGCCCACCCTGAGCTGGCCGTCGAGCACGCCGATCGTGGCCGGCACCGCGCCGGCCGCCCTGACCCGGTCCTCGGACTCGAGCGCGGCTGCGAGGCCCCGGCCCGCCGAGAAACCGTGCGAGACGAGCGTGGTCTCCAGTGCGACGACGGGCCGGCCATCGGCCAGGGCGGCGGCCACCTCGTCCGCCACCTGTGGTGTGATCGTCACGGCATCGCCCCCATCGTCGCCACCGCCCTGGCTGCCGCCGCAAGGCCGAGGGCGACGCCGCCGACAAGATAGCCGGCCGCGAAGGCGTCGCCTGCACCCGTCGAGTCCGCCGGGCGGGTGCGTTGCGCCGGATAGTGACGGCCGCCCGCGATGACGCCGCCGGCACCAAGCTTGGTGATCACGGTCATCCCCGGCATCTCAGGCAGCTCGCCGATTAGCTCGGTCTCAGCCTGATTGCCGAGCAGCACGTCGGGACGCAGGCTCGCAAGCAACTTCCTGAACTCACCAACCCCGCACTCGGTGATCGCCGCGGTTGATGACAGGTCCACGCTCAGCCTCGCCGACCTGTCCCGCGCGGCCGCGGCCGCCGCGAAGGCGGCTCCTCGCACCGGCTCGGCGGTCAGGCTGTAGCCGGGCAGGTGCAGCCACGAGCAGTCATCGAGCCAGGCCGGGTCGATCGCGCCTGCGGATAGCTCGGGGCCTACCCCGCGGTCGGTCAGCATCGACCGCTTGTCGCCACCGTCGGAAAGCGCGACCACGACGCCGGTGTTTCCCTCGACGCGAGGCCCGACTAGCTCGACTCCCCGGCGCGCCAGCTCGGCCGTGACCAGCGAGGCAGCGAGGTCGGTGGCCGTGGCCGCGATCAGCCGGCTCGCGCCGCCGAGCGCGACCGCCCACGCCGCGACGTTGGCGGCCTGGCCACCAACCGCCAGGCTGGCCTGCGCGCGCGTGTCCGTGTCGGCGGCGACCGGCTCACGCACGCCGACGACCACGTCGATGTGCGCGTCTCCAAGTACGCAGATCAGCACATGCGGAGCGTAACGTGGTTCGCATGAGGCACCCCCTGCGCGAGCGAGCCGGAGGGCGCGGCGCCGCCTGGACTAGGAGCGGCGCGGGCGAACTGGGCGGGGCAATCCAGCGCCCTAAGGCGCCCGGAGGCGAGCGGGAAGGACTATGAAGCTCAAGCTGGACCTGCACGACATTTACAACAGGGGCAAGGACATCGACCGCGCTCTCCAGGAGATCATCGACGAGGCGGTGCGGCGCAAGGCGCCGCTGGTCGAGATCATCCCAGGCAAGGGCTCGGGCCAGCTCAAGAAGCACGTGCTCAGGTTCCTCGAGCGCAAGGACATTAAGGCCCTGTACCACCGGGTGGAGAAGGACTCCAAGAACTTCGGCCGCGTGTTCGTCCACTTTCGCTGGTGAGCGGCACGGGGCTAGGACGCGGCGCCAGGGCGGGGTTACGACGCAGGCCGGGCGGCGCCAGGAACGGCCTCGTCGTCGCCCGCGCCCAGGTAGCGCTCGAGCACCGGGCCGATCACCCCGACGGTCGCTCGCGTGGCCCTGAACACCGCGGGCGGCTTGCCGTGCCGCGGGTGGTAGGGCGGCTTCTTCCAGCCGTAGAAGAGGACGTCATGGGCCGGATCAGGCAGCAGCCAGCCAAGTCGCATCGCGAAATCCCCCGATTAAAGCTTCCCGCGGCGCGCCGCCATAACCCGCGGCGTCACCCCAACCTCTGCTTCCCGCTCGCCTCCGGGCGCCTTTAGGGCGCCACCTTCCCTCGTCGCCCCAACCCGGCTCCTCAGTGCTGGCCCAGGGGGACGACCCCCTGGAACCCCTGCAGGCTGGCCCAGGGGGACGACCCCCTGAAACCCCTGCAGGCTGGCCCAGAGGACGACCCCTGGAACCTCTGCAGCCCCAGCACGGCACCGCGCCTGTTTGGCTCGCGGCGTTGCGGCAACGCCCCCGTTCCCGCAGCACGGAATGCTGTCACGGTGGCCGTGGCGGGCCTTAGGCGGGGTGCCCGCTGCTCCGCTTCGTCGGCTCTTGTCCCGGGTGGAACAGAACTGTGAAGGTTTCCGGCACGATCTGCCGCTCTGCCCCGTTCGATGGCATGATGACGGCATGAAGATACTGATCAAGCTTGTGATTACCGCTGTCGCACTCTGGGTCGCGACACTTCTCATACATAAGATTCATTTGGGCGGACACGGGATCCACAAGATCGAGACGCTCGTCGTCGTTGCGATCATCTTCGGCATCGTCAATGCCGTGCTGAAGCCGATCGTCAAGGCAATCGGGTGCTGGGCCTACGCCATTACGTTCGGCCTGATCGCCATCGTGGTCAACGGCCTGCTGCTCTGGCTGACCAG
>JASIBM010000255.1 GCA_030045175.1 Streptosporangiaceae bacterium
ATGCCCGCCATCGTGATCGTTGGCGCCCAGTGGGGCGATGAGGGCAAGGGCAAGGCGACCGACCTGCTTGGCGACAGCGTCGACTACGTCGTCAGGTACCAGGGCGGCAACAACGCCGGCCACACGGTCGTCATCGGCGAGGATAGCTACGCGCTCCACCTGCTGCCTTCGGGCGTCCTATCCCAGCACGTGACGCCGGTTATCGGTAACGGCGTGGTCATCGACCCGGCCGTGCTAGTCGCGGAGATCGACGGCATCGAGGCCAGGGGCGTGTCCTGCGAGCGGCTGCTCATCTCGGCGAACGCGCACTTGATCATGCCGCATCAGGTGGCGCTTGACAAGGTAACCGAGCGGTACCTGGGCCGCGCCAGGATAGGCACCACCGGCCGCGGGATCGGCCCCACCTACGCGGACAAGGCGGCCCGGATGGGCATCAGGATGCAGGACCTCTTCGACCCTGGCATCCTGCGGCAGAAACTCGACCTGGTGCTGCGCGAGAAGAACCAGGTGCTGACCAAGGTCTACAATCGCCGCGGCATTGACGTCGACGCGGCCTGCGCCCAGTACCTGGGTTATGCCCAGCGGCTGGCCGGCTACCTGGCCGACACCGGGCTGGTCCTGAACAAGGCGCTCGACCAAGGCAAGTTCGTCTTGCTCGAGGGCGCCCAGGCCACGCTGCTCGACGTGGATCACGGGACGTACCCGTTCGTGACCTCGTCCTCGCCGACGGCGGGCGGCGCGTGCGTCGGATCCGGCATAGGCCCGACCAGGATCAATAAGGTGGTCGGCGTCATGAAGGCGTACACCACCAGGGTCGGGGCCGGCCCGTTCCCCACCGAGCTCACCGACGATCAGGGCGAATGGCTTCGCGAGGCCGGCGGCGAGTACGGCGTCACGACCGGCAGGGCCCGCCGCACGGGCTGGTTCGACGCGGTGCTCGGCAGGTACGCCACCAGGATCAACGGGATCACCGACTACTTCATCACCAAGCTCGACGTGCTCACCGGGCTCGACAAGATCCCGGTGTGCGTCGGCTACGACGTCGAAGGGACCAGGCACGACGAGATCCCGATGACCCAGACGGAGTTCCATCATGCCAGGCCGATCTACGAGCACCTGGACGGCTGGCAGGAGGACATCACGGCGGCGCGGGAGTTCTCCGACCTGCCAGCGCGCGCGCAAGCCTATGTCAGGACGCTGGAGTCCATGATCGGCGCGCCGGCTGCCGCGGTGGGAGTCGGGCAGCGCCGCGACCAGACCCTGCTGTTGCGGCCGCTCCCATGATCGAGCGGTACACGCTGCACGAGATGGGGCGGCTGTGGGGCGAGGCGCACAAGTACGAGCTCTGGTGCCAGGTGGAGGCCGCGGTTCTGGCCGCGCAGGCCGCCGCGGGCGTGGTGCCGGCCGAGTGCGTGGCACCGGTCCTGGCGGCGCCGCCGCCGACGCCCGAGGCGGTGGCCGCGATCGAGGCGGTCACCAACCATGACGTGATCGCGTTCCTCACCGCCTGGGCGGACAACACCACGCCACGCGAGGCGGCGGCCTACGTGCACTTCGGGATGACATCGTCCGACCTGCTCGACACGGCACTGGCGATCCAGCTCACCGAGGCCACCGACCTGCTGATCGCCAGGACGACCACCCTGACCGCGGCGCTGCGCGAGCACGCGCTCGCGCACCGGCACACGCTGCGGCCCGGCCGCACCCATGGCATGCACGCCGAGCCCGACGTGTGGGGCCATCGCGTGGCCGACTTCGCCTTCGCGATGGCCAGGTGCGGCGCGCGGCTGCGGCGGGCCAGGACGGCGATCGCCGTCGGCAAGCTGTCAGGGCCGGTCGGCACCTACTCGAGCATCGATCCGGCGATCGAGGCCGCGGTCATGGCCGACCTGGGACTGCGCCCGGCTGACGTGGCGACTCAAGTCGTGCTGAGAGACCCGATCGCGGAGTGGGCTTGCGTTCTGGCTATAACGGGGACTGTGTGCGAGGCAATCGCCCTTGAGGTGAGGCACGGGCAGCGGACCGAGGTCTCCGAGCTCACCGAGGCCTTCACGGCTGGCCAGAAGGGCTCATCCGCGATGCCGCACAAGAGGAACCCGGTCCGCTCCGAGCGGATCTGCGGCCTGGCGAGGATAGTCAGGGCGCAGATCGTGCCGGTGCTCGAGGGAATACCGCTCTGGCACGAGCGAGATATCTCACATTCTTCGGCCGAGCGAGTGGCACTGCCCGACGCGGCCACGGTCACCGACTACCTGCTTGAGCAGACCACCGGGCTGGTCACCGGGCTCGTGGTCGACGTTGACAGGATGCGGGCCAACCTGGACGCCACCGCCGGGCTGATCTACTCCTCAGCGGTCCTGCTCGAGCTGATCGGCACCGGGATGTCCAGGGAGGATGCGTACGCGCTCGTACAGCAGGCGGCGGCGCAGACCCTCCAGGCAGGAGTTCGGTTCCGCGAGGCTCTGACGGACCAGGCGGCGCGGCACGGGCAGAGCCTGGACCCCGCTCGGCTTGATGAGGTATTCCGGCCGGAGCGCTACATCGCGAGGTTGGGCGGGGTGTTTGACCGGCTCGAGCGGCTCGAGCCAGGAACCGATCCTGCCTGATTCAAGGCCCGGTCAAGTAACTCGGGTAATCGCGCCTGACCAAGAGCAGGCCAAGTAATCGAGCCCGCTGGTGACCCATTGAGATGCGTCGGTTACGTTATGCATCGGCGTCGCCATGGTCCCAGGGAGTTGGCGAGTAGTGGAATACTTGACAACGCGCGTGTCCGGACGGGCTCAGGCGGCGCCAGATGCCGCCCCGGCGGTACCTGACCTGGCCCAGGTGGTACCCGATATGGTCAGGGCTTGGCCGGAGTCGGCCCGCGCACACGTTGCGAGCCGGGATAATGATGTCCCGCCCCCCAGGGACAGGAGTTCACAGATCATGACCAGCGGTCATCAGACCCGCTACCGCGTCAAGGGCGGTAACCCCCTGCAAGGGACGGTCTTCGTCCAGGGCGCCAAGAACGCGGCGCTGAAGATGATCGCAGCGTCGCTGCTGGCCGAGAAGGGCCGCACCGTCCTGCGCAACGTTCCCGTGATCGAAGATGTCCGCCGCGCGGTGGAGCTTGCCCAGGCGGTCGGTGCCGTCGTCAAGTTCCACGAGGTTGAGCGCACGCTGGTGGTCGACGCGTCGGAGCTGACCAGCCCGGTGCTGCCCGCCGAGATCACCAGGACGTTCCGCGGGTCCGTGTTGTTCGTGCCTGCCCTGCTGCACCGGCTTGGCGAGGCGGTGCTCGAGGAAGTGGGGGGCTGCAACCTGGGCAGCAGGAACCTCGACTTCCACTACCGCGGCTTTGCTCGCCTCGGCGCGACGGTGGACGAGGGCGAGCACGAGATCAGGGTCAAGGCCGACGGCCTGCGTGGCGCGCACCTGTACCTGGACACCCCGTCGCACACCGGGACCGAGAACCTGATCATGGCCGCGTCGCTCGCGCCGGGCGTCACGGTGATCGACAACACCGCCCAGGAGCCCGAGGTTCAGGACGTCATCGCGTTCCTGACCAAGATGGGCGCGCGGATCAGCGGCGGCGGCACAGGCTTCATCACCGTCGAGGGCGTCAGCGAGCTGGCGGCTGTCGAGCACACGGTGATGCCGGACCGGATCGATGCCGCCGTCTTCGCGATGGCGGCGGCCATCACCGGCGGCGAGCTCAGCCTGGTGGGCGCCTCGCTTGACCATCTGGGCGTCGTGCGCTGGAAGCTCGAGCAGATGGGTGTCGAATTCGCCACCCACGGCGCGATCCTGCAGGTGCGCAGGGAGCGGCAGCTCCGTCCGATCAACGTGATCACCAGCCCGTTCCCCGGCTTCGCCACCGACCTTCAGTCGCCCATCATGGCCGTCAGCTGCCTCGCGGACGGTACGAGCTATATCAGGGAGACCATCTTCGACGGCCGCTACATGCTGGCGGGGGAACTGACCAAGATGGGCGCGAAGGTGGAGGTCGCCGACGGGGTCGCGCTGGTGCATGGGCCGACGCCGCTGCGCGGCGCCGAGGTGACCGCGCATGACCTGCGGACCGGCATCGCGCTCGTGCTCGCTGGCCTCGCCGCCGAAGGCGAGACCATCGTCGCGCCCGGCTACCTGATCGACCGGGGCCACGCCTCGGTCGCGGCCCGCATCACCGCGCTTGGCGGCGACATCATCGAGGAGACCGCGGACTGACCTGCGGCTTATCCCGCGTGCCAGCGGCCGATCACGTCAGCGCCGAACCTGGCCATCTCCTCGCGCTGGGGCGAGAACTGGAGCAGCAGCAACCCGACTCCGGCCTGCTGATAGGCACCGATCCGGTCGGTGATCTGGCCGGGCGTGCCGATCAGCCCGCTGCGCAGGCCGCGATTGGAGACGCTGTACTCCTCGATCGACACCTGCGACTCAAGCTGTGACCCTTCGATGAAGTCCCGGTAGGAGGCGTAGGCCTGCGGCGAGGCCCGGACGTTGAGTATCCGCTCGAGCTCGGCATCTAGCTGCGCCTTCGTGTCGCGGCAGATCACGTATCCCGAGACGCCGAACAGCAGCGGCGGCAGGCCGGTGGCGCTCCGCAGCTCGGTGAGCTCAGCCACCTTCGCGGCGATGACTTCGGGCGCGTCGCCGTGCATGACGTAGGCATCGGCCTGACGCGCGATGATCTCCTTCGCCTTCGGCGACTCGCCGCCCATGTACACGACCGGTGGCCGGCCCGGCTTGGGTTCGAGCACGGCACCATCGAGCTGGTAAAGCGGCCCGGCGTGGGTCACGGTCTCCTCGCGCAGCAGCCTGCCGACGACCTCAAGCCACTCCTGCGTCCTCGCGTACCTCGCGTCGTGCACGTCGAATGGCGCGCCGTACTGCGCGGCCTCGTCCTTCCACCAGGACGACACCACGTTGAGCGACACGCGGCCGGGGGCGATCAGGTCCAGCGTCGACAGCGCCTTGGCCGTCAGCGAGGGCAGATGGTAGTTGGGCCGGACCGCGAGCATGAGCTCGAGGGTCCTGGTCACCGCCGCGATGGCCGGAGCCAGCGTCCAGCAGTCCACCGAGGGCGCGCGGTGACCCTTGATGTCGTTGAGGTTAAGCTCAGCGATCAGGGACAGGTCGAAGCCGTGCTGCTCGCTCTCGACGGCGAGGTCCCGCAGGTACGGCCAGGCGACGGGCATGTCCTCGTCGCGCACATTGCGCAGCCAGCCGCCGAAGATCGGCATCCAGTACCCGAACCGCATCAAGCTGCCCTTCGCATCTGGAGGCCGAGCAGGCCGCCGAGGAAGGCCGCCGCCGCTCGCAGCGCCGACCGCGGCGCGGCCGCCTCTATCGCCGGGTTGTAGTTCGTGTTGGTGTTGATGTCGTAGGTGACCAGGCGGCCATCGACGGTCTCGATGAACTCAAAGCCGGCTATCTCGATGTCGTGGCGTCGCATGAAGTCCGCGTAGCGGCCGATGATCGGATGA
>JASIBM010000256.1 GCA_030045175.1 Streptosporangiaceae bacterium
AGGTCGACGTCGGTGCCGTAGCCGGCGACGACGTCGCCCAGGTGCTCCTGGTGTCCGAGCGTCAGGCTGGCCAGGTCGAACAGGGCATCGCCCTGGGCCGCCTCGGACCAGTCGATCACGCCGGTGATCTCGTCACCGTCGACGAACACGTGGGCGACCTGCAGGTCGCCGTGCGCGAACACCGGTGTCCACGGCCGCAGCGCAGCCTCGGCCACCCGGCGGTTGCGCGTGACCAATTCGGCGGGAAGGACGTCGTTCGCGAGGAGCCATTCGCATTCGGCGTCGAGGTGCGATGCGATCTCATCCAGGCTCCGGCCGGGCCATGGCGGCAGCGGCGCGTCGTGCAGCATCCGTGCGGCGGCACCCGCCGCGGCCCACGCCGCCGGCGACGCGGTCGACAGCTCGCCGAGACGGCCCAGTGCCTTCCCTGGTAGGGCGGCGAGCGCGAGCACGGGCGGCTTGCGCCACAAGACCTCCGGAGTCGGGATCGGCGCCATGGCCATCGCTTCGACCTCAATGTCGGTGCGCGTCTGATCGGTGTCGATCTTCAGGAACACGTCGCCGACGCGCAGGGTCGCGCGCTCGTTGTGGGCGACGACGACCTCGACCTCCTCCACGTCGGCCATTGTCGCGGGATGACCACCGACGTCGCCACGGGTTTATCGCGTCCGACTGCGCGACTGGCCGCGTCCCGCTGGCCGGCGGTCTTTTCGTGCAAGGCGCTCGGCGGATAGGCAGGCTAGGTTCGGCCGCAACCTGTCGCGCATCAACTGGCAGACATGTGTCGCATCAGTTGGCGATCACAGCAGCGCGGCCGCAGCGCCATCGCGGCGGTAGTCACAGCAACCCGACGGAATGCGAGCGGATGTCGTCGGTGTCTGGCCGGTTTATTGTGTTCTGAAGTCGATTGAACGGGAGAATGCGCATGTTCGCTACCACTCCTGTGCGACGCGCCACAGTGGTAGCTCTGGCGGTCGCGGTACTGAGCCCGGCACTGGTCACCGGACTTGCGGGGGCTGCCACCCAGCCCTCGAACAGTCCGTTCTCTGGCCACGTCGGCACGGTCTCGTGCGGCTCCAGGGGCAACTGCGCCGCGATCCTCTCGGTCACCTACCTCGCCACCGAACGGAATGGCCGGTGGGGACGCGCCATCGAGGTACCTGGCTTGGGCGCCCGGTACGACGTCGGCGACCAGGTAACGATTAACTTCCTGACCTGCGGCATCGGCTACTGCCTGGCTGAGGGAGGAGTCTACGAGTCAGATCCTAGCCGGTTTGTGCCCTTCATCCTCAGCGCGAGAAACGGCACCTGGAGCAAGGCCCGGTCGGCCATCGTACATGGGCTAGGCAAGCCTGGATCGGCGACAATCACTCATGCTGCGTGCGCGGGTGAGAACTGCCTGGTCATTGGCACGTACATGCCGCAGACCGGACTGCAATCGCCGTTTTACATCACAGTGCGCCGCGGCATCTGGAGCAAGCCCAGGACGATCCCCGGCATAGTTCTGGGCAGTGATGTCTTGCTCCAGGTGTCGTGCGCACCCGGCGGGGCCTGCACCCTGCTGACGGGCAACGTTCCCGCCGGCAGCTTCGCCACTACCAGCGAGACTGCCGGTCGCTGGGGCAAGACCCGACCAATCCCGCTCCCCCAGTTGACGGACTACCGGTATTTCTTCTCCTGTGGCTCACCCGGCATCTGCGGCTTCGCCGTGAACACGGATTTCGTCGCAGGTCCGATGGTCGATATCGAGCATCGCGGAACCTGGCGCGGGCTAAGAGACATCAAGGGCTTGCCTGCCGACGCGTCCATCAACGGGCTGGCCTGCGCGGGCGCTTCCTGCGTCGTCATCGGGGATCTGCCCAACCTTGACGAATCCAACCAGTGGGCCTTCGTCGCCGACTCGCGCAACGGCGCCTGGGGCAAGCCGATGCGGATTCATCAGACGGGGCGGGGAGTGGCCGCGGGCAACGCGAGCGGTGACGCCGTGTCCTGTTTCTCGGCGGGAGACTGCATCGCTGGCGGGTCGAGGAGCGAGCGCGCAGGCGCCGCGTGGCTGGCCAGACAGCGCAATGGCGCCTGGGGACCTGGAGTGGCGGTGCCTGGTCTGCGGGAGATCGGTGGTGGTGTCGCCTTCTTCCTCGCGATCTCGTGCACTCCCACGGGCTACTGCACTGCAGGTGGGCAGGTCGACCGCTCCGGCCGTGCCCGCGGGTTCCTGGTCAGCGGCCAGGACGGCCGATGGCGCGAGGCTAGGCTGATCTCGCCGCCGCCCGCTGGATGAGCGCACGCCCGACATCATCTCCGTTGTCGCCGACCCCGCCTTGGTGGCGCTCCCTGAGGATCAAGTGCTCGCCCATGCGACAACCGAGGGACGGACTCTGGTCACCGCTAACATCAAAGACTTCATTCCGCTCGACGGGCGCTACCGCGCCGCCGGCAGTCCACGCTGGCCTGATCCTGGTATCGACCAAGACCTTCCCGCAGAACCACGATTTCACCGGCGCCGTCACATCCGCCATCATGACGCTGCTCAGTGGTACAGCTAAGATCCAGCCTGGCCAAGTGCTGTTCCTGATCCGAAGGCGATAGCCCTGGTCACCACCAGGACGGGTTGCTGGATGGCTGCACGCCAATTGCACGACGCCACGTCAGGCATCCGGAACGATCGAGGCCCAGGCTCGGGAGAACATCTCCTGGCCTGGGCCTTTGCGTTGGAGCGGGTGACGGGAATCGAACCCGCACTGTCAATTTGGGAAGCGCACGGAACCGCCCATGTCACGCTAGCTGACCTGCGCAGTCGTGTCTCCGTGAGTGACCGCGACTACCCCTTATTCACCGTGGCTAATGGCCCGCTAATGACCCGAACCCAAGTTCACGGTTGATGCCCCGCGAGTCATTGTGACCGATCTGAATCACCTTCGCGTGTGGCACATGTGTGGCAGACGGCAGCGGGACCGAGGGTCTGCGGGATATATTGCAGGTACTGGCTGAGGCTAGAGATGAGGGAGCGTGATCTGCCGTGCAGCAGTATCTCCTCGTCTACAACCGACGGAGGGGAGAAATCATCAGGCATTCCCGGTTCCGGGCAGCTGGTCCAGCGCTCGCAGCCAGGTTCGCCGCCGAGCGTGAGTTTCGTCATGAACCGGACATCGAGGTCGTCGTCCTGGGCGCCGACTCATGGGAATCCCTCAAGTACACGCATGCTCGGTACTTCAAGGGTGTGCAGGAGCTAGCCAAGGCGGCCTTGAGGCGGGAAGTTCGTACGACTTGAGAATTCGGTCCTGGCCAATGCGCCGCAGGTGTACCTACCTGGGCGAATGCCGCTGATTCGTGGAGGTTAGCGTCCCGGAGGCGCCGCTGGCGGCGGGCCTTAGGCGCGCCGGGCTCGCGCCGCTTGGCAGCCCGAGCGGTCGAACGGTCAGATGATTCTCGGCCCGCCAAAAGTCCCGGGCAGGCGCGCGGACGGTCAGTGTCCCGGCTGCGATTCTGCCCGACCTCGTCGTACACCTGGCCAAGTACACCGGGCCAGGCCCAGATGCGCTGATATTCACCGGCTCAAGGGCGGGCCGATGCGACGCAGCGGCTTCGACAAGCTCACTGGCTGGCCGCACGTGGTACGCGGAATGAGCCTGCCCGGCGCGCACTTCCACGACCTTCGCCACACCGGGAACACGCTCGCGGCGGACATGGGCGTCTCGCTGCGGAACCTCATGGCCCGGATGGGTCACGACAGCGAGCGCGCGGCGCTGATCTACCAGCACAAGTCAGCAAGCGCTGACCGGCGGATCGCCGACGGCCTAGACGAGCTGCTCCGTGGCAATCAGGGCGATCACGACGGCACCGCTGATACCCCGGCACCGGACGGCTAATGGCCCGCTAATGGCCCGCCGCACGCGCGGGCCACCCGGACGAATAAAGCCCAGATCAGGGACACCACCCCTGAGCTGGGCTTTCACATGCGAGCGGGTGACGGGAATCGAACCCGCACTGTCAGCTTGGGAAGCACACCAATCACCCCAGCCAGGCCCGCTGACCAGCGAAGACGACTGACCGCGAGTGACCGTGACTGACCCTGATTCACCGCCGTAAATTGCACGCT
>JASIBM010000257.1 GCA_030045175.1 Streptosporangiaceae bacterium
TGCTCAGCGCCGCCGCGCGGCGTGATCTGCTTGCAGGTCAGCGTCACGGTGAGCTCGTCGCCCGGATAGACCGGGGTGAGGAACCGCAGGTTCTCCAGCCCGTAGTTGGCCAGCACGGGACCCGGATCCGGGTCCACGAACAGCCCGGCCGCGAAGGACAGGACCAGGTACCCGTGCGCGACGCGGCCGTTGAAGAATGGGTTGGCCGCGGCCGCCTCGGCGTCCATGTGCGCGTAGAACGTGTCCCCGGTGAACTCGGCGAAGTGCTCGATGTCGGCCAGCGTCACGGTCCGGGGGCCTGCCACCACGGTGTCCCCTGGCCGCAGGTCGGCGAGGGACTTGCGGAACGGGTGCACCCCGTCGGCGTTCCTGGCGGCGCCGGGTGCCCACCGGCCGGTGACGGCGGCGAGCACCCGCGGGCTGGCCTGCACGGCGGTCCGCTGCATGTGATGCAGCACGGCGCGCAGCCCGCCCATCTCCTCGCCGCCGCCGGCCCGGCCAGGGCCGCCGTGGATGAGCCCGGGCAGCGGGGAGCCATGACCGGTGGACTCGGCGGCGTCGTCGCGGTCGAGCACGAGTATCCGGCCATGCCAGGGCGCCAGGCCGACAAGCACGTCGCGGGCGAAGCCGACGTCGGCGGTGACCACCGACCCGGCGAGGCTGCCCCGGCCGCGCGCCGCCAGCCCGACCGCCTCAGCGATGTCCTGGTAGCCGATGATGGTGCTGACCGGGCCGAACGCCTCGATCTCGTGCGGCTCGGCCCGGCTCGCGTCCTCGCAGCGCAGCAGCAGCGGCGACATGAACGCGCCGCGCTCGGCGTCGGCGCCGGCCACCGTGACCTGGTCGGGGTCGCCGAACGCGAGCTGGCCGGCCGGCAGCAACTCGCCGACCGAGCGGCGTACCTCGGCCCGCTGCTCGCGGCTCGCCAGCGCCCCCATCGTCACGCCGGCATCGGCCGGGTTCCCGACGACCACGCCGGCCAGCGCCGCGCGCACCGCCTCGGCCACGTCGGTTGCCAGCGCGGCCGGGACGAGCGCACGGCGGATCGCCGTGCACTTCTGCCCAGCCTTGACGGTCATCTCGGTGACAAGCTGATCGACGTACAAGCCGAACTCGGGTGTGCCAGGCGTCGCGTCCGGCCCGAGGATCGAGCAGTTCAGCGAGTCCGCCTCGGCGTTGAATCGCACCGAGCGGGCCACCACCGCCGGGTGCGCCCGCAGCGTGCGCGCGGTCGCCGCCGAGCCGGTGAACGCGATCAGGTCCTGCTCGCCCACGTGGTCGAGCAGGTCGCCGGCGCTGCCGCAGACCAGTTGCAGCGACCCTTCGGGCAGCAGGCCCGAGTCGATCATCAGCTCGACCAGCCGGACGGTCAGGTACGCGGTCTGGCTCGCGGGCTTGATCAGGCTCGGCACGCCGGCGATGAACGCCGGGGCGAACTTCTCTAGCGGCCCCCAGACCGGGAAGTTGAACGCGTTGATCTGCACGGCAACCCCGCGCAGCGGCACCATGACGTGCTGGCCGAGGAATTGCCCGCCCTTGCCAAGCGGCTCGGCCGGGCCCTCCACGTACACGGTGTCGTCCGGCAGCTCGCGCCTGGCCCGGCTCGCGTAGCTCGCCAGCACGCCGATCCCGCCGTCCACGTCGAACCTGGCGTCGCGCAGCGTCGAGCCGGCCCGCGCCGACAGCGCGTACAGCTCGCTGCGGTGCTCGCGCAGCATCTGGCCGAGCGACCGCAGCAGGGCGGCGCGCTGCCCGAACGTCAGCGCCCGCAGCTCAGGGCCGCCGGCCTGACGCCCGAACTCAAGCGCCCCGGCCATGTCGATTCCGGCCGAGGACACCCGCGCCACTTCCTCGCCGGTGACCGCGTCGAGCACCGGTCGCCCCTCGTCGGCCGGGGTTACCCACTTCCCGCCAACGTAGCTACGCAGCACCGTCATATCACTTAACTCCTCACGCTCAGCCAGCTCACGCCATCTCGATCCTGTCGTGCCCCGGTCGCCTCGGCAACACCGGCTCGCTAGCCCCCCGGGGTGCCCACCCCTTTGCGTAGGCTGTCGCTGACATGGCCGCACAGCTGGGAAACGAGAACGCGGTGACCGGCGCGCGCCTGCAACTGGTGGCCTGCGGCCGCGACTTGCTCGCCCGCGGGCTGCTCAGCCAGACCTCGGGGAACCTCAGCGTCAGGATCGACGAGGACACGCTGTGCATCACGCCGTCAGCGATGCCGTACGACCAGATCGAGGCCGGCGACATCGTAGTGACCGACGCGCGCGGCAACGTGCGCAGCGGCACCCGGCGGCCGTCGTCTGAGACGCCCCTGCACTGCCTGGTGTACGCCAGCAGGCCGGACGTGGCGGCGATCGTGCACACCCACTCGCCGCACGCGACCACGCTGGCGGTGCTCGGGCTGCCGATCCCCGCCGTGCACTACCTGATCGCGGTCACCAAGACCACGCTGATCCAGGTCGCGCCGTACGCGACCTACGGCACCGACGAGCTCGCGCGGAACGTGCGCGCCGCGTTCGGCGCGCCCGCGCGCGCGGTGCTGATCGCCAACCACGGCGTCGTCACCGCCGCGCCGACGCTCGCCGAGGCGGCCGGCGTCGCCGAGTCGGTCGAGACGCTGGCCGGCCTGTACTACCGGGCGCTGGCCGTAGGCAAGCCGCTGATCCTCAGCGACGAGCAGATGGCCCAGGTGCTTGCCAAGCACGAGCATTACTGACGTGGCCACGAGCTAACGCGCGGCCTGGTCGTCACTTGTCAGCACCTGCACGCTGGCCCCGACCTGATCGAGCCGCGCGCAGTCGTTGTCTTCGGCGTAGCGCAGGCCCTGGATGTTGTACATGTCCACCCGCTGCCCGCTGACAGGGAACGGTCCCCAGTGCCAGGTGCCGCGATGCAGGACGAACGAGTCGAGTGGCCGCAGCAAGAACGCGTGCAACTGGCCGGCGTCGGCGGCGCAGCCGAACTGGGCGCCAGGCCGCGCCACCACCATGACCGCGGGGACGTTCAAGATCAGCAGTGCCTGGGTGTGGGTGAGGTGCCGGAACAACATCTGGCACACGACGCCGTCGTCGGTGTGTGGCACCTCCTCGCGGTCGTGGCCGATCAGGTTGAGGTGCGCGTCGGCCCACTCGAAATGCAGTCTCGACTGGCCATCCCGCTCGTCGGTGTCCGGCACCGGGGTCCAGCCGAACTCGGCCCAGCCGGCCGGCGTGAATGGCTGCGCTCGGATGCTCCTGGCGAAGGTCACCATGCTCTGTGCTCCGATCGGTTGCGTCGGCACGAGACGCATTAAACTATAAGATCTAGCAACAAAAATACCGCCAGATCTCAAAGGAGCCGAGATGGACGTGCGGAACATCGCGACGGTAAGGCCGACCGCCGAGCACAACGGCACCACGCCGGTCTGGTACCTGATGCCGCCGGGGACGATGCGCGAGCTGACCGCGGGCGGCTCGCTCGAGCTGGTGAATGAATTCGAGATAATCGGCGGCGGCGCTGTCGCGCCGCACACCCATCCGACGCACGAGTTCTACTACGTGCTTTACGGCCGCGGCCTGATGATCGTCGGGGACGAGCGCCGCGAGATCGGGCAGGGCGACCTGGTCTACATTCCGCCGAATGAGGTGCACAGCCTCGAGGCGATCAGCCAGAACGCGCCGATCCGCTGCTTCTGCTTCGCGGTCGCCTGCCCGGACGCCGGCGACATCAACTACACCACGCACTAGGTGGCTGGTGTTTTTCGTGTGGTGACCGG
>JASIBM010000258.1 GCA_030045175.1 Streptosporangiaceae bacterium
AGGAGCTCGCGCTGCCGTTCGACCGGCCGCGCCCGGCCGCGCCGACGGGGCGCGGCGGCCTGGTGCGGTGGCGGCTGGACGCCCGGCTGCACGCCGAACTGGCCGAGCTGGCCCGCGCGCATCGGGCGAGCGTGTTCATGGTGCTGCTGGCCGGGCTGGCCGCGCTGCTAGCAAAGCTGGGCGCCGGGACCGACATCCCGCTGGGCGCCCCGGTCGCGGGGCGGACCGACGAGGCCATGGGCGGCCTGGTCGGGTTCTTCGTGAACACGCTGGTGCTGCGCGCGGACACCGCAGGCGACCCGGGGTTCGCCGAGCTGGTGGACCGGGCCAAGGAGACCGTGCTGGCCGCCCAGGCCCATCAGGACGTGCCGTTCGAGCGGCTGGTCGAGGTGCTGAACCCGGCCCGGTCCCCGGCCCGGCACCCGCTGTTCCAGGTCATGATCGGCGACGAGGACATCGCCGCCGTCGACTGGCGGCTGCCCGGCCTGCAGATCACCGCGGAGCCCGTGCCCGACCTGGCCGCCAAGTTCGACCTGACCCTGGGCATCCGCCAGCGCCGCGGCGGCGACGGCGCCCTGGCCGGGATCGACGCGCACTTCGAGTACGCGCTGGACCTGTTCGACGCGGCCACCGTGCAGGCGCTGGCCGCCCGGCTGACCCGGCTGCTGACCCAGGCCACCCGCGATCCCGCCCGTCGCATCAGCCAGCTCACCGTGCTCACCCCCGCCGAGCGGCAGGCGCTGCTGCACCAGTGGAACGACACCGCCCGCCCAGCGCCGGCCGCCACCTTGCCCCAGCTGTTCGCGGAGCAAACCGCACGCACCCCGCACGCACCCGCCGTCGTCACCGCCGGCGCCGGGCTGACCTACGCCGAGCTGAACGCGCGGGCCAACCGGCTGGCCCGGCACCTCGTCGCGCTCGGCGCCGGCCCCGAGCGGCTGGTGGCCATCGCGATGCCCCGTACCCCCGACGTGATCGTCGCCATGCTCGCCGTGCTCAAGGCTGGCGCCGCCTACGTCCCTGTCGACCCCGACTACCCGCCGGACCGTAAGACCTTCATGCTCACCGACGCCCAGGCGGCGATCGCGCTCACGACGAGCCGTCTGGCGGAATCCCTGCCGGGAGCGGCAGCCCCGCTCATCCTCGACGACCCCGCGGTCGCGGACGTGGTCGCGCGCTATCCCGCTGGCGAGCTGTCCGATGCTGAGCGTGGCAGGCCGCTGTATCCGGCCCACCCGGCGTACGTGATCTATACCTCGGGATCGACCGGCCGGCCCAAGGGGGTGATCGTCACCCACGCGAGCCTGGTGAACTACCTGGTGCGGTGCCGGCAGGCCTACCCGCACCTGGCCGGGCGCACGCTGCTGCCCACGCCGGTATCGTTCGATCTGAGCGTCACCGGGCTTTACGGCACCCTGCTTTCCGGCGGCCAGGTGTGCCTGGGCGCGATTGACGAGGAACTGCCCGCGCTGGCCGGCCAGGGTGGCTTCACCTTCCTCAAGGCGACGCCCAGCCACCTCCCGTTGCTTGCCAGGCTCCCCGCGAGCTGCGTTCCCGCTGGCCAGCTGATGGTCGGCGGAGAGGCGGTGCAGGCGGCGCTGCTGCGCGAATGGCGCCAGCGCCATCCCGGTCTCGGCCTGATCAACCACTACGGGCCGACCGAGGCCACGGTGGGCTGCCTGGACCACGTGATGGGCCCAGATGACCCGGTCCCTGACCTGGTCGTGCCGATCGGCCGTCCGATGTGGAACACGCGGGTGTTCGTGCTGGATGACTCGCTGGAGCTGGTGCCGCCGGGGGTGGGCGGGGAGCTGTACGTGGCGGGCGCGGGGCTGGCCCGGGGGTACCTGGGGCGGCCTGGCCTGACCGCGGAGCGGTTCGTGGCGTGCCCGTTCGGGGCGGCGGGGCAGCGGATGTACCGGACCGGGGACCTGGCCCGGTGGAATCAGTCCGGCCAGCTCGAGTACCTGGGCCGGGCCGATGACCAGGTGAAGATCCGGGGATTCCGGGTCGAGCTTGGCGAGGTCGAGGCCGTCCTGGCCGGCCTGGATGGCGTGGACCAGGCGGCGGCGACGGTACGGGAGGACCAGCCGGGGGACAAGCGGCTGGCCGGGTACGTGGTCCCGGTGGCCGGGGCGGCGCTGGACCCGGCCGGGCTGCGGAAAGCATGCGGGCTGGTGCTGCCCGATTACATGGTGCCGTCGGCGGTGGTGGTGCTTGATGCGCTGCCGCTGACGGCGAACGGGAAGCTGGACCGCCGCGCGTTGCCGGCGCCGGAGTACGCCTCGGGCGGCGGCCGGGCGCCGGCCACCCCCAGGGAGCAGGCGCTGTGCGAGGTGTTCGGCCAGGTGCTTGGCCTGGAGCAAGTCGGTGTCGATGACAGCTTCTTCGACCTGGGCGGGCACTCGCTGCTCGCGACCCGGCTGGTGTCGCGGATCCGCGTCGTGCTAGGGGCGGAACTGCCGGTCCGGGCGGTGTTCGAGCACCCGACGGTGGCGCTGCTTGCCGGGGCACTGGACGGGGCGGAGGCAGCGCGGCGGCCGCTGACCCGGGCCGAGGCGCGCCCTGAGCGGCTGCCGCTGTCGTTCGCGCAGCAGCGGATGTGGTTCCTTGAGCAGTTCCACGGGCCGAGCCCGGTGTATAACCTGCCGATGGCCTGGCGGCTGACCGGGCGGCTCGACGCCGGTGCGCTGATCGCCGCGCTTGGCGACGTGGTCGCCAGGCACGAGTCGCTGCGCACGGTGTTCCCGGCCGCTGACGGCCAGCCGTACCAGCACGTGATCCCGGCCGGGCAGGCCAGGGCGCAGGTCGCGGCGACATTCACGCTGGCGGCGGTGCGGGGTGAGCTGGCAGGCCTGGTCGAGGCGGCGGCACAGTACGTGTTCGACCTGGCCGCGGAGCTGCCGGTGCGGGGGTGGCTGTTCACCCGCAGTGA
>JASIBM010000259.1 GCA_030045175.1 Streptosporangiaceae bacterium
CCGCGGAACTTGTTGATCACGAATCCGCTGATCAGAGCCTGGTCGGCCGGCTCAAGCAGTGCCAGCGTCCCGAACAGCGCGGCGAAGACGCCGCCGCGGTCAATGTCGCCTACGACGATCACCGGCAGGTCCCGCGCCCGGGCCAGGCCCATGTTGACCAGGTCACCGCTGCGCAAGTTGATCTCGGCCGGCGAGCCTGCGCCCTCGCAGACGACTACGTCGAACCGCGACCGCAGGTCGTCGTAGGCGCCAAGCACCGCGGCCAGCAGCCGCTCGCGCCCCGCCCCGGCACGCCAGTACTCCCCGGCCGCGGTGTCGCCGACGGCGCGTCCGAGCAGCACGACCTGGCTGGTCAAGTCGCTGCCCGGCTTGAGCAGTACCGGGTTCATCACAGCCTCGGCGGGCACTCCGCACGCCGCGGCCTGCATCGCCTGCGCCCGGCCGATCTCCGCGCCGTCGGGCGCCACCACAGAGTTATTGGACATGTTCTGCGCCTTGAACGGCGCAACCCGGACACCCTGGCGGGCCAGCCACCGGCAGATGCCGGCGGTCAGCACGGACTTGCCAGCGTCGGACATCGTGCCGGCCACCAGCACCGAACCGGTCGTCATTGTGCCTTCCGCTCCTTCAGCTAGCTTCGAAATGTGAACGTTGAAGTTATTGAGATTCTTGTGACTAGCGTTGCTGGATAAGCAGCGAACGCCTGCGTTGTCGTCGGTCCCGCAGCTGGTCATGATGAGCGGTAATCACCTATTAGTGACGCTGGGCCTCTTTTGCGGGCAGACTATCTTGAGTAGGCTCAGTCAGTACTCTGGGTCAGGCTCTCAGGGGCTCTGATACGACAGGAGCACGCGCCCGTGTCCGACGAGAGCGTAAGTTCCCGGTTCGGATCGTCCTACGTGAGGCTGATGCGAGTTCCCGGCTCACCGGCCCTGGCCTTCTGGGGAATGGCTGGCCGGCTACCGATCGCCATGCGTTCCATCAGCATCCTGATCCTGATCTCAGCGGTCACCGGTTCGCTCGGGGAGGCGGGAGCGGTATCGGCGGTGATGCTGGTCACCCAGGGGGTGACCGGCCCGGCGGTCGGCCGACTGGCCGATCGCTACGGGCAACGACGGGTGCTGCTTACCGCGTGCCCGGCGCACGCCCTGGCGATCACGATGCTGCTGGTGACGATCCTGGCGCGGGCTCCGCTCTGGCTGGTGCTGGTCGCGGCTGTCGCCACCGGATGCACCGCGGTCTCGTTCGGCTCCCTCATGCTCGCGCGATGGTCGACGCTGGTCAGCGGCAAGCTGCAGCAGACGGCCTACGCGCTGGAGTCCATGCTGGAAGAGATCGTATTCCTGCTCGGCCCGTTGCTGGTCGCCCTGCTGGTCTCGGCCGTGGATCCCGCCGCTGGCCTCGTCGCCTGCGGCGTGTTCGCCACCGTCGGCTTCATCACGATCGCGCTGCACCGCCGCTCGGAGCCCGCCGTCGGGATCGCTGCCAAGGGCGCGGCCAAACCAGGGCCTGAACCGGGGCCGGAGCCGGGGCCGGGGCCTGAACCGGTGCGCCGGCGTCCGCAGCGGGTGATCGCCTTGCCCGGCGTCCAGGTGCTGATGGCCTGCTACGCAGGGATGGGCTTCCTGCTCGGCGCGATCGACGTCACGATGATCGCATTCGCCAGGGAACAAGGAGCGCCCGGACTCGGGGGCGTGCTGCTGGCGCTGACGGCCGCGGGCAGCTTCACGGGCGGCGCGGTCTACGGCGCGATGGACTGGCAGTTGCCTAAGGCGCGACTGCTGACCATCACCACCTGCGCGCTTGCGCTCGGCGCGGCCCCCCTGGCGTTCGCGCCGTCCTTCGCTGTGATGGCTTTACTCGCCATAGTCGCTGGCCTTGCCATCGCCCCGGCCTTGATCGCGGGGACCACCCTGCTGCAGTCACTAGCGCCCAAGGAGTCGCTGTCCGAAGCGTTCTCCTGGCTCACCAGCGCCGGCTCGGTTGGCATCGCGGTGGGCACCGCTGCCGCCGGGCGGCTGGCTGGCCTGAGCGGATTCGAGTACGCGGCGTGGATGGCGGTGGCCGGCGGAGTCGTCGCGTTGGGCCTGAGCGTCGGGGGCCAGCCGGCGTTGCGGCGCAGGCCAGTGACGGCGGTGGCATCGGAAATCATGGGATAACGCAGGAAAAGGACAGCGGCTATGAACATGGCACATCCGGCGGTCAGCCTGAGCGAGAGCGCGACCGCAGCCGTCCCGCGGCTCACCTTCGACCAGTTCACCGCGTTCGGGCAGCGGGCGCTCTTCCGGGCTGACACCCCGGTCGTCATCACCTTGCCTGATGAGGTACAGGGCCTGGGCATCGCGGGCCTGGCCGAGCGCCTCGGGGACATGGTCGTGACCTTGTTCGAGGAGCCGAGCGACAAGCAGCACGCCGAGCGCTGGACCACCAGGCAGATCCCGCTCAGGGAGTTCTTCGAGGACGAGGAGTACCAAGCCGGCCGGGGCACCTGGCACCGGATCGTGTCCAACATCCGCGACAACCCGGCGGACGTCAACGCGGTACTCGGCTTCGACGCCGGGGAGATGTTCGACTACCGGCGCTCGCTGAACGCCGCCAACCTGTGGATCAGCCGCCGCGGCGTGTTCACCCAAAGCCACGTCGATGAGTTCGAGAACTTCAACATCGCGCTGGAAGGCCGCAAGCGGTTCGTGATCTCGCCCCCCGGGTTCTGGGAGTACTACCCGCGCTCGGTGCTGCGGGGTTTCGGCGACAAGTCGCAGGCGTTCGACTTCGATGACGTCGACAAGGCGCGCTTCCCGAAGCTCGCAGCCAAGCTGGCCGAGCGCCGGGAACTGATCTTGGAGCCTGGGCAGATGCTTTACCTCCCGCTCGGCTGGTGGCACCAGGCCGAGTCGCTCGAGGAGATGAACATCAACGTTAACTTCTGGCTGCGCCATTCGAAGATCTTCCAGCGGCCCTACCTGCTCGGCGTGGCCCTCTACACGTTCACATACCGCAAGCTCAAGGGCGTCTACAACTACGGGCCGGCCAACAAGCGCGCCGAGAGCGCGCGATGACCGCCCAGCAGGCCATCACGCCCGCGCACAAGTACCGCAACAACGACAAGGCGGTCGGCGTCGGCAACGCGTTCTGGGACTCCTCCGAGCGCAACGGGCTGGCCGGGATCGTGGCCGAGCTTGACAACGGCGTGCTGCGGACCGCTGAAGGGCACGAGTTCGTCAACTTCACCTGCTGCTCCTATCTGGACCTTGACTCCCACCCCAAGGTCATCGAGGGCGCGATCGCCGCCCTGCGCCAGTACGGCGTGCTCGATCACTGCATTCCGCGCAGCCGGGTGCAGATACCGGCGCTACTGGAGCTAGAGGCCTCGCTCAGCGAGCTTTTCCGCGCCGAGGTGGTCAGCGCGATCTCAGCCGGGGTCGCCAGCGCGGGCCTGCTGCCACTGATCGCCTCCGGGCACCTCGGCAACGGGATCCGGCCGCTGATGCTGTTTGACAAGAACTGCCACGTGTCGCTGGCCGGCGCCAAGCCTGCGTGCGCTGACGAGACCGAGATCGCGACCTGCGAGCACCACGACATCGACTTCATCGAAGACATGTGCAAGCGCTATGAGCGGGTCTGCTACGTCGTGGACGGCTCGGACAGCCTCGGCGGATACGCGCCGGTGCTTGAACTGGCCCGGCTGCAGGAGAAGTACGGCCTGCTCGCGTACTACGACGACTCGCATTCGCTGTCGGCATACGGGAAGCGCGGCATCGGCTACGTCCGCTCGCACAGCCCCGTGCTCGATGAGCGGACGATCACGGTCGCGACCTTGAACAAGGCATTCGGCACCAGCGGTGCGGCGATCATGCTCGACGGCTATCCGAAGGCGACGCTGCGGGTGATCGAGCGATTCGCTGGCGCCCTGTGCTATTCCCAGCCGATGAACACCGCCGCCGTCGGAGCCTCGCTGGCCTCGGCTGACATCCACCGCACCGAAGAACTAGCCACTCTCCAGGGTCGGCTGCAGGCCAACATCAAGCTGTTCGACTCTTACCTCAAAACCAATCATATAGGAACAGAATATCCGATCCGGGTCATACCCTTCAGCGACGATGCCGTCATCGACGCCGGCCGAAGGGTGTTCGAGGCCGGCTTCTATGTCTCACCGGTGTTCTTCCCGATTGTCGCGCGCGGCACGGCAGGCCTGAGGGTAATGCTTCGCGCTGGCCAGACCAGCTTGCAGGTCCGCGACCTGTGCGCCGTGCTCGCCGAGGTAGGCGCTTCCCGCGTCCGGGTTTTGAATGAACTTTCCAAGGAGGCGTCCTGATGACTGGCACTGCCCGCGCCATTCCGCGCAGCATCCTGTATACGCCCGCGCTGACACTCGATCGGGTCGTGAAGGCCTGGTCCTATGACGCGGACGTGCACCTGATCGACCTGGAAGATGGCGTCCCGCCGCAGAAGAAGGCGGCGGCGCGGGAAATCTGCCTGGCGGCGCTGGAAAAGGCACCCGAACCAGCGAACACCGGCGTGCGGGTCAACGAGCTCGGCACCATCGAGGCGACCCGCGACCTGATGATGCTCGACGAGTGCCCGGTCAAGCCTGGCCTGATCGTGATGACGATGGTGCGGTCCGGGCACGAGGTCAGGCTGATGCGCGATGTCCTCGCCTCGGCCGCAGCGCACCCGGAGATCTTCGTGACCTTGGAAACCCCGGAGGCTGTGGCCGAAATCGACGCGATCGCGGCCAGCGCGGACGGGCTGATCTTTGGTTCGGCGGACCTAGCGGCCAGCCTTGGCATCGAGATCTCCTGGGCTGGATTGCTCGCCGCCCGGCAGGCCATGGTGCTGGCCTGCGCCCGGTACGGGACCGCCTGCATCGACACGGCCAACTTCCGTCTCGCCGAGCCTGAAGTGCTGGCGGCTGAGATCGAAAGGGTGCGTGAGATGGGTTTCCACGGCAAGGTGGCAGTGCATCCGGCCGAACTGGCCGCGATCAACGCCGCGCTCAGGCCCGATCCGGACGGCTTGCGGCAGGCGCGGCGGATCACCGATGCCGTGGCGGCCGCCGATGGCGGAATCGCAGTCCTGGACGGCAACATGGTCGGCCCGCCGTTCGCCCGGATGGCCCGCGCGACCGTGGCCTCCGGCGACGCGTGGACCGCGCGGTTCGGCCGGGACCGCGCCTGAAGGGGGAGATCAAGTCATGACTGCCAGCGAAGACGTCATCGTGGTGGGGCCGAGCGCTAGTCATCCGATTGCCGTCGCCGTCATCGGCACCGGGGCCATCGGTCAGGACCTGGTCAGCAAGGTGCACCGCTCTGGCGTGCTTGACTGCGCGCTGGTGGCCGGGCGTAACCCGGAGTCCGCTGGCCTGCGGCACGCCAGCAGGCTCGGCTATCCGACCAGCGCCGACGGGATCAGCGCGATCCTCGCGGCACCGCGCCCGTTTGACGTCGTGTTCGACGCCACGAACGCGATGTCCCACGCGGAGCACTATGAGCTGATGCGGCCGTTCGACACGCTGCTGATCGACCTCACCCCCAGCCGGATGGGCCAGATGGTGGTGCCGACCGTGACCGGGACGCACGCGCCGGCCGCGCGCGATGTCGGCCTGATCAGCTGTGGCGGGCAGGCGTCGATCCCGATCGCGCACGCGCTCGCCAGTGGATTCGACGTGGCCTACATCGAGGTCGTCTCCACGGTGGCCAGCGAGATCGCGGGGCGGGCGACCCGGCTCAATCTCGACGAGTACGTGGCGACGACCCAGCACGCGGTCACGAAGTTCAGCGGCGTGCGCGACACGAAGGCGATACTCAACATCAGTCCGGCCGTGCCGCCCGCGACCTTCCGTACCACCATCCACGCGATCATCGCCGACGCCGACGCCGAACTGGTGTCGGCCGTGGTCGCCGACGCCGCCGAGCAGGTAAGGAGCTTCGCGCCCAGGTACGAGGTCCTCGACTGCGCGGTGCACGCCGATCAGGTGGCCGTCTGCCTTGAGGTCATGGCCGATAGCGACGTGCTGCCGGGGTACGCGGGGAATCTGGACATCATCAACTCGGCCGCCATCCTGGTCGCCGAGCAGCACGCCGCCCGGCTCCAGCCTGGGGTGCCCCGGTGAGCGCGGTGCTGATCCACGACCCTACGCTCCGCGACGGCCAGCACGCGGTCCGGCACCAGCTCAGCGTCGCGGCGCTGCGCGGATACGCGGAGGCGGCCGACAAGGCAGGAATCCCGGTCGTGGAGGTCGGGCATGGCAACGGCCTGGGCGCGTCCTCCCTGCAGGTCGGGCGCAGCGCGGTCAGCGACGACCTCATGCTGTCGACCGTGCGCGATGCCCTGCGGCACGCCAAGATGGGCGTGTTCATGCTGCCTGGCTGGGGTACTTCCGATGATCTGCGCCGCGCCATGGCCCACGGCGCCGAAGTGATCAGGATCGGCGTGCACTGCACCGAGACGACCCTGGCCGAGCGGCATCTCGGCTTCCTCGCCGAGGCGGGCGCCGACGCGCACTGCCTGCTGATGATGAGCCACATGGCTACCCCGGCCGAGCTCGCCGACCAGGCCGCGCTGGCCGTCAGGTACGGCGCGCGGGCAGTGGGCATCATGGACTCGGCCGGCCACTTCCTGCCTGGGGATGTGACCGAGCGGATCGGCGCGATCGTCGCGGCGATAGACGTGCCCGTGATCTTTCACGGGCACAACAACCTCGGCATGGCCGTCGCGAACTCCGTGGCCGCGGCCGCGGCCGGGGCCCGCATCATCGACGGCTGTGCCCGCGGGTTCGGCGCTGGCGCTGGCAACACCCAGCTTGAGGTGCTGGTGCCCGTGCTGGAGCGCAGCGGGTTCGCTACCGGCATCGACCTGTACGGCCTGCTTGACGCCGCCGATTTCGCCGGCCGGGAGCTGATGTCCGCGCCGCCAGTTACCGATTCGATCAGCATTGTCAGCGGGCTGGCCGGGGTCTTCTCCGGCTTCAAGCATCAGGTGCTCGATCAGTCCAGGCGGGCCGGGGTCGATCCGCGTGACGTATTTTTCGAGCTGGGCAGGCGCCAGGCCATCGCCGGGCAGGAGGACCTGATCATCGGCGTCACGGCGGAGCTCAGCGGCAGCCGGGAGAACGCCGCGTGACCGTTCCCGCGCTGATCAGCGCGCGCGACATGGCGGGGACGACGCTGCTTGTGCGGGTGATAGACGCCCTGGCCGAGGCGTTCGCTGACCTGTCGGCCGGCCTGATCCCGTCCCCGGCCCGCACGATCATCGAGCACGGCGCCGACCGGCAATTGATCGTCGGCCCGGCGATCTGGGAGCGGCGCGGCGTCGGCTGCGTCAAGATCACCACCCTCACCCCAGGCAACCCGGGCCGCGGGCTGCCGCTTATCGACGGCGTGGCCGTGCTGACCGACCTGGCGACCGGGCGGATCATGGCGCTGCTTGACGGGGCCGAGCTGACCGCGATCCGCACCGGAGCTGTCGCGGGCCTGGCCACCCGGTTGTGCGCCATCACCGATGCCGGCGAACTGGCCGTCGTGGGCGCCGGGGTACAGGCGCGGGCGATAACGCGGGCCGTCTTCGCGGTGCGCCCGATCCGGTCGGTCCGGGTGGTCTCCCGCACCCGGGCCAGCGCGGAAGCCTTCGCTGACTGGATCAGCGGCACCGCTGAGTGCCCGGTCAAGGTCACGGTGTGCGACACGGTGCGGGACGCGATCGTCGATGCCGAGGTGATCTGCACGGCGACCGCGACGTCCGGCCAGGCACCGCTGGTCTTGG
>JASIBM010000260.1 GCA_030045175.1 Streptosporangiaceae bacterium
GCGGCCGAATCGGAGCTGATCAGCGACGTGGTGACCTCGGAGCCAAGGAAGACCTCGCGCACGGTGGGGTTGGCAAGGACCCCGGCCGGCTCGCCGTCGGCGATGATCGACCCGCCGGCCAGGCAGATCAGCCGCTGCACGGTCGACGCGAGCGCGTGCACGACGTGCTCGATCCAGACGACGGCCACGCCCTGCTCTTGGATCGAGCCGACGATCTCGACGAGCTCGGCGACCTCGGGGTCGGTGAGCCCGCCCGCCACCTCGTCGAGCAGGAGCAGTGACGGTCCGCTGGCGAGCGCCCTGGCCAGTTCGAGCCGCTTGCGGTGCAGCAGGCCGAGCCGCTCCGCCGGCGTGTTGGCCAGCGTGGCGAGCCCGGTTCGCTCCAGCACCTCGGTGGCGGCGGGGTAGCTGGCCCGCGCCCGCAGGCCGAGACCTTGCTGCGCGGCGACGAGCACGTTCTCGAACACGGTCAGCCCGCCGAATGGCCGCGGCACCTGAAAGGTGCGCCCGATGCCAAGGCGGCAGCGCGCCGCGGCGTCCAGCCGGGTGATCGGCGAGCCAGCGAACCTGATCTCCCCGGCATCGGGCGCGAGCTCACCGCTGATCAGCCCGAACAGGCTGGTCTTGCCTGCGCCGTTCGGCCCGACGATGCCGAGGATGTCACCCCGGCCGACGGCAAGGGCCAGCTTGTCCGCGACGACGACCCTGCCGAAGCTCTTGGACACGCCGTCGAGCTCGAGCAGGGCCGCCGCGGTATCAGTCACTCCTCACCCAGTCAGTCCGGGCGTGTTTCAGAAGGTGGCTTCGAGTGGCGCCTGGATCTTGACCTCTGGGTTCAGCGAGTTGTCCACGACCAGCATCTCGATCGGGAACTTGCTGCCGGCCGGCGTCTTCTTCCACTGCACCCCGAGCGGCTGGATGATGCCGACGCCGGGCGCGGGGCCGGTGGCGAAGTTGATCGGCCCGCACATGCCCCTGTAGCTGACGTGGTGCAGGGCGTTGGCCACCTCGGCGCGGTTATGCGGGTCGCTGACCGCCTTGAACGCCACGTTGGCGACCTCGAACAGCGAGTAGCTCGAGCCGATCGACTGCACCCATTGGTTCCCTGTCGAGGTCTCATATCCCTTGGCCAGGGCGGACGCCGACTCCCCTGTCAGGCTCGAGGTGTAAGGCAGGTAGGGGCCCCACCACGAGTCGGTCGCCACGTTGTACGGCAGCGGCGTCAGCGCCAGTGCGTCGTCGGGGAACAGCAGCACCTTGGCCACCGTGGCGATCGTCGGCTTGAAGCCTTCCTGGATGGCCTGCTTCCAGAAGGCGATGAAGTCTGGCGGCAGCGGGGCGTTGGAGAAGACCTGGCAGTTATGCGACTTGAAGTCCGAGATCATCGAGGTGTAGTTGGTCGTGCCGTCGGCGTAGGCGCCGCCGTCCACGACCTTGTACCCCGACGCCCTGATCAGCGGCTCGAAGCCGTCCCTGAACGCGTTCCCGTCGGTGTCGTTCGGGTACATGCAGGCCACTTCGTGGTCGGTCTTGAAGTGGTTCCACATCGGCACGAAGCAGCCCTGGAACTGCGGCAGGCCGAAGAAGAACATCGTGCAGTACTGGAACTTGGTGGTCGGGTGCGCCAGGCTCGCGGGGCTGCCGCCGAGGCCGAGGTACCACGACTCCCAGGGCACGACCGTGGAGACGCACGGGGTGCCGTGCCGCTCGGCGGCCACCGTCACGGGCGTCGTGGTCTCCGGGGTCGAGGTGGTCAAGAGCAAGTCGACCTTGTTCGACAGGATCAGCTGCGTGGCAACCTGCCCGGCGGTGGTCGGGTCGGACTGGCTGTCCTGCACGATGATGTTGACCTTGTAGAGCTTGCCGCCGACCTTGATGCCCTTGGAGAAGGCGGACGTCTGCCTAATCTTGCTGATGACGTACTTGTCGCCGGAGGCAAACCCAGCCAGCGACCCGGTCAGCGGCGTGACGAACCCGATGTTGATCGTGCCGCCCTTGGCGGGCCCGCCCGCGCCCTTGATCCCGCTGCTGCACGCGCTCAGCAGGCCGCCTGCGCCCATCGCGAGAGCGCCAGCGCCCACGCCCGTAAGTAGAGAACGCCGCGAGATCGGCTGATCTAGCGGCAGTGGCTGGCCCGCTTCCCCAAGGTCCATTCCATCTCCTCCGAAGTCAGCGCCCGCTGGCCGCCGGCGAACTGAATGCCGGCTCGCGCCTCGCTGAGCCGCCGACACTTCAGGTCAGGTGCCGCAGGATGTTCGCTTGGCGTACGACTATACGCAATGTAGAACTTAATCGGCCCCACAAGCCAGTGTCAACGGCTGGTCTTCCCGCTCGCCTCCGGGCGCCCTTTAAGGCGCCGCCCTTTCCTCGTCGCACACACCGCTCCTCGGTCAGTGCGGCGCCGGCGCCCTGCGGCTCGCTCGCGCTCGGCTCGCCTGCGGCTCGCTCGCGCAGGTCTTCCCGCTCGCCTCCGGGCGCCTTTTAAGGCGCTGATCGGCTTAGGAGGATCCTTGCGACCTGAGGTCTGCCTCGATCTGGCGCGCGGTCTCGAGCAGTGCGGGGAGGAGATCGGTCCGCATGGCTGCCATGCTCACCCGGCTGGCGTGCGCGGAGACGTTGATCGCCGCCGTCACCCCGTCTCCCGCGCCGTGGATCGGGGCGGCGATCGCCCGCAGTCCTTCCTCGAGTTCCTGGTCGACCAGCGCGTAACCCTGCCTGGCCACCTCGGCGACGATCTCCCTGAGCCGGGCTGGGTCGGTGACGGTCCGCCCGGTCAGCGGCTCCAGGGTGGCCTCGGCCAGGTACCGCTCGAACTCCGGCTCGCTCAGCCCGGCGAGCAGCACCCGGCCCATCGAGGTGGCGTGGGCGGGGAACCTGGTGCCCACCGAGATCGCGACCGTCATGATCCGCTTCGTCGGCACGCGCGCCACGTAGACGATGTGGTGGCCGTCAAGCACCGAGATCGACGACGACTCGTGCACCCTGGCGACGAGCTCCTCCAGATGCGGCGCCGCGATCTCGGGCATGGCCAGCCCGGACAGGTAGGCGTACCCGAGCTCGAGCACCCTCGGTCGCAGCGAGAACTCCCTGCCGTCGTTGCGCACGTACCCGAGCTTGACCAGGGTCAGCAGGAACCGTCGGGCCGCGGCCCTGGTCAGTCCCGTCTCCCGCGCGACATCGCTGAGGCTGAGCCGCTCCCGGTCCGGCCCGAACGCCTTGATCACAGCCAGCCCGCGATCGAGCGACTGGACGAAGTCGCTGTCCCGCGCCTGGCCGTTGTCGTCGGCCGACCCGTCGGGTCGCCGGCCGCTCACGCGGTCGGCCGAGCCCTTTGCCGCAACGCTCACTACTCCGCCGCTCACGACACGACGCCCGGCCCGCCCGTGGGGGGTGGCTTGCCGTTCGCCCGTGGCTTGCCGTTCGCCCGAGGTGTTCACTTCCCCGAATCGTAGCGCTCGGTAAGCTCACGCTTTAACCCTGGCAGTAGGACAGGCCCCCTGAGCAGGGCATTTGCCCAGTACGCAGGGCGAGGTCCAAGACGCTAGCTCATGTGATCATGCAGGTGGCGCAGTAGCGCCGCGGTGACCTCGGCCGGCGAGGAGACGGCGGCGAGGTGCGCCGCGCCCCTGACCACGACGAGGCGCGAACCACCGATCGCGGCCGCGATCGCGGCTCCGTGCGCGGGCGGCGTCGCCGGATCATCGCTCGCCGATACCACGAGGGCCGGCGCCGCGATCGATCCGAGGCTGGCCCGCAGGTCCATCGCGGCGATGGCCTCGCAGCATCCGCCGTACCCCGCCGGGTCGGTGCGCTCGAACTCGGCGAGGAACGCCGCAGGCACGCTCGGCTGACGCGACGCGAAGGCCGGGGTGAACCACCGGCCGACGACGGTTGCTGAGATCGACTCCATCCCTGCCGCGCGAACCCGGACGGCCCGCTCACGCCAGCCGTCGGCCGGCGGCAAGAACGCGGACGTGCACACCAGGCCGAGCGCCGTGATCCGGTCCGGGTGGTTCGCGGCCAGCCACATCCCGACCATGCCGCCGATCGAGATGCCGCAGTACGCCGCCTGGTCCACGCCGTGGGCGTCGAGCAGCGCGAGCACGCCCGATCCGAGCTGGCCGATCGTGTATGGGCCCGGCTCGGCCGGCGAGCCGCCGTGCCCTGGCAACTCGTAGCGGAGCAGCCTGAAGCGCCGCACGAGCACGGCCGCAGGCTGGTCCCAGACCCTCCGGCTGGTGCCCAGCGAGTTGCCGAGCACGACGACCGGCGCCGTGGGCGGGCCGTCGAGGGACGCAGCGAGCCTCAGCTGGATGCTCCCCGCTCGCTCAGTCACCGGCGTCACACATCGAAGAACACCGTCTCCCTGTTGCCACGCAGCCGGATGTCGAACCGGTACGCGCAGCCCTGGCCGGCCGGACCTGCCTGCCCGCCCTGGGCGGCTGGCTCGGCCACGGCGACGAGCGTGGCGCGGCGCCGCGGATCGGCGATGCTGGCAAGCACCGGGTCGGCCTCGTTCGCCTCGGCCTCGTCAGGGAAGTAGATCCTGGTCACCACGCGGTCGAGCAGCCCCCTGGCGAACACCGATACGTCCAGGTGCGGTGCCTCGGTCCCGCCGTCCGGGCAGGGCAGCGGCCCCGGCTTGACCGTGACGATGCGATAGCGGCCCTGGGCGTCGGTCGGGCACCGCCCGAACCCGCGGAACCCCGAGAGAACCGTGCTGGCCCGGGGGGACGACCACCCTGAGCCCCCCGCGCTCCCTCGCGGGTCGTCCGGGTGGCCGAACCCGGAGTCCTGGTCCGCCTGCCAGGTTTCCACGAGGGCGTCGGGTACCGGATCGCCTGCCACGTCGAGCACCCGCCCGGTGATGACGATGGAGCCTGGCGATCCCTGCGGCACGACGCACGGCCCGTCCGGCCAGGGCAGCCCGATGGCCAGGAACGGGCCCACGGTTTGCGACGGCGTGACCGGCAGGCTTGCCGCTGGCTTGCCCATCCATGGCCCGGCTGGCGCGCTCACCGGTGGTCCGCCTCGGCCCCGGTCTCGGCTCCGGCTTCGGCTCCGGTTTCGAACATGGTCGCCTCGCGCCCGCGAAGCACGATGTCCCAGGTATAGCCGATCGCCCAGTCGGGCTCGGTCACGTCAAGGTCGAACCTGGCGATCATGCGCTCCCTCGCCTTCGGGTCAGGTACCGAGTTGAAGATCGGGTCCTGGGCGAACAGCGGATCGCCAGGAAAGTACATCTGGGTGATCAGCCGCTGGGTGAACGCCCGCCCGAACAGCGAGAAGTGGATGTGCGCCGGGCGCCACGCGTTGAGGTGGTTCCTCCACGGGTAGGCGCCTGGCTTGATCGTGGTGAAGCGGTACCTGCCGTCGCGGTCGGTCACGCAGCGCCCCGCCCCGTCGAAGTTCGGGTCGAGCGGTGCCGGGTGGTCATCGACCCCGTGGGCGTACCGGCCCGCCGAGTTGGCCTGCCAGATCTCGATCAGCGAGTCGGGCACCGGCTTGCCGTCGGAGTCGAGTACCCGGCCGGTCACGATGATCCGCTCGCCGAGCGGTTCGCCGGCATGCCGCGTGGTCAGGTCGGCGTCGCCGGCGGTCACCCGCTCAGGCCCGAGCAGCGGCCCGGTCACCTCGGTCAGCCAGTGCGGCAGCGGCACCAGCGGCTGGATCGGGGCACGGAACTGGGACGAGCGGTACGCGGGCGAGTCGAGCGGCGGATGAACGCCGGCCGGCCGCTGGTACGCAGGCAGGTCCAAGCTGACCGTGGGCTCCAGGTCTGGTTCGGTCGTCATCGCGACGCTCCCTAGCTGGCCGGAATCGGGACAGGAACGCTAGCCTGCAAGCCGCGCAGGGCTCTCAGCTCGAGCTCTGACGGCGGCGTGATCTCGGAAAGCTCGGCAGATACCCGCAAGTCCCATCCCGTGCTCGCCCTTATATCCGCAACGGAGACGCCGGGGTAGATGCCGGTAAGCACAAGCTCGCATGTTCGGGGGTCGGGCTGAAGCTCGCCCAAGTCGGTGATCACGCGCTCGGGCCCTGCGCCTGGCAGCCCGAGCCGCTGCCTGGCGCCTGGGCCGTCGCCGAAGCCGACAGACGTGACGAAGTCGACCCGCTCGACGAACGTCCTGCGGGACTGGCGGATGATCACGATCACCTCCCGGCAGGCCGCGGCGATCTCTGGCGCGCCGCCGGCGCCGGGCAGGCGCACCCGGGGATGGGCGTAGTCGTTCCCGATCAAGGTGGTGTTGATGTTGCCGAACTTGTCGAGTTGCGCGGCGCCCAGGAAGCCAACGTCGATCCGGCCCGGCTGAAGCCAGTAGTTGAAGATCTCCGGCACGCTCACGACCGAGTCGGCGGTCTGCGCCAGGATCCCGTCTCCGATCGACAGCGGCAGCGTGGCTGGCTTGGCGCCGATCGTCCCTGACTCGTAGATCAGCACGAGGTTTGGCGCGTGCGTCGCGCGCGCCAGGTTGGCCGCCTCGCTCGGCAGGCCGATCCCCACGAAGCAGGTCATGGAGTCCCGCAGCGCGCGGGCGGCCGTAACGGTCATGATCTCGTCCGACGTATAGCTCATCGGCTCACCTGATAGACGTTCTCATCTAGCCACGCGCCGAACCGGTCCCTGTCCCTGCTGATCGCGTCCCATGCGAGGTAGAAGTCGTTATCCCTGGCCGAGTAGTCGAGGGCGTAGGACGGATGCGCCCCGCCGGGTGCCAGCGCGACGAAGCTGAGCGCCCAGGACGGCAGCACCACGGCGCCTGGCTGCGGGTCGAGCACGTCGACCACCTCCTCCACAGTGGCTACCGACCGGGCCGCGGCGAGCACGGCCTCCTTTTGCACCCCGGTGATCCCCCAGTACTGCACGTTGCCGAGCCGGTCGGCGCGCTGCGCGTGGATCACGGCCACGTCTGGCCGTAGCGCAGCGACCGCGGTCAGCCGCTCCCCGGTGAACGGGCAGGTGATCTCAGCCACGCCTGAGGTGCGCGTGGCCAGGCTGGTGCCCCGGTACCCGCGCAGGATCGCGAACGGCAGGCCGGACGCGCCGGCCGCGTACCTGTTGGCCATGCCCGCGTGGCTGTGCTCCTCGATCTCAAGCGGGCCAGGCCAGTCGTGCTCGACGGCGTCCCTGAACCGGTGCAGCGATCCCACGCCCGGATTGCCCGCCCAGGAGAAGACCAGCTTGCGCGCGCACCCCGCCCCGATGAGCTGGTCGTAGATGATGTCCGGGGTCATCCTGATGAGCGTGAGCTCGCGGCGCCGCTGCCTGATCACCTCATGGCCGGCCGCGTGCGGGATCAGGTGGGTGAATCCCTCCATCGCGACGGCGTCGCCGTCGCCAATGGTGGCCGCGATCGCCTCGGCCAGCGACACGATCTCTGCCACCTGCGGACCAGCCCTCCCCAGCGTCGTTACAGCGTCTTTACCGAAACGATATCTATAGGCCCACCATGGGAACAACCGCCAAGTGAACAGTTGTGCGATCTACGTAGCACTCTCGATCACCTTGGCGGCCACGGCGAAGGCGTGGTTCGCCGCTGGCACGCCCGCGTAGATGGCAACCTGGAGCAGCACCTCCTGGATTTGGCTTACCGTCAGGCCGTTCCGCAACGCGGCCCTGACGTGCATGGCGAGCTCGGCGTCCTGCCGCAGCACGGCCAGTGCGGTCAGCGTGATCATGCTCCGCTCGGCCCGGGTCAGCCCCGGCCTTGACCAGATCTCGCCCCAGGCGTACCTGGTGATCAGATCCTGGAACGGAGCCGTGAACCCGGTCGTGCTCGCGACCGCCCGATCCACGTGATCGTCACCGAGAACCTCCCTGCGAACCCGCATTCCCTGCTCGGCGCGTTCCTCATCGGTCATCATGCCGCCAGCCTAGGCCGGGCTAAGCTGGCAGGTCTCCTGACTGTTCCTGGCTGGCCTGCGCGGCGTCCTGGCTGGCCTGCGCAGTCCAGATGGCGTCGGCCGGGGCGGCCACAGGGACGACCGCAGGGACTGCCCGCGCGGCGCCGGCTGGGGTGACTCCGGCGTCCGGGCTAGTGGTGCCCGCCAGGACGGCGCTCGGCGCCCTGCGGAGCATCATGGCCAGGACGGCAGCGGTGACCATTGCGGTCAGGTGGCCAACCGCCGCCACGTTCAGGCTGGCCAGGCCCGCGAAGATGTGGCCGACGAAGACCAGCACGGCAAGCACGGCAGCCGCGCCTGCGCGGGCGGGCCAGGATCCGAAGACGCCTGCGGCGATGATGGCGGCTACCACGATGTAGGAGGGCCCGATGTCGAGGATGTGCGCGAAGGACTGGGGCAGCAGGCCATGGGCGACCCGGTAGGCCACGATGCCCTCGCTCACCGCGGTCCCGATCACGTGCCCGGCGATGCAGACCACCGTCAGCCTCAGGTTGCCGAGCGCCCGGTTGGCTCCGAACATCGCGAGCGGGATGAGCACGAGCCAGGCCAGCGGCGCCTCCGACACGAGGAACGCCGAGAGCACGAGGGCCGGCATGGGGTGCTGGTGCAAGTTGGCGACGTTCGTGCTTGCCCACAGGCGCAGCGCGGCTGCCCGCTGGGGCCCGAGCAGCGCGGTCGTGAGGTCGCCAGCGGCGACCAGGAGCAGGAAGGTCGTGGCGACCGCATACCTGGCGACCAGTGGGCGAAGCGACAGCCAGCGCATGCGGCGATGGTAGATAGAGCGATGCTGTTAGCACAATGCTGGGGGGCGCACAAGCTCGGCGGCGGATCGGGCGGCTGGCCGCCGGCGGTGCTAGACCACCTCGACCACCTCGGCTGGCTCCGGACCGACCGTGCGGCCGCGCAGGGCCATCGGCACGGCTAGGGTGGCGGCCACCACCATGGCGGTGAAGTGCCCGACCGGCGTCACCTCCAGGCTGGTCATCCCGTAGAAGATGTGGCCGACGAACACGAGCACCGCGAGAGTGCCGAGCGCGGTGATGCGGGTCGGCCAGGAGCCGAGCACGGCGGCGGCGACGATCGCAGACACGACGACGTAGGACGGGCCGATGTCGATGATGTGCCGGTACGACGCGGGCAGCAGCCCGCTGTCCACGCGATAGGCCAGGATTCCCTCGCTGACCGCCGTGCCGAGCACGTGCCCGGCGGTGCAGGCCACCAGGAGCCGCAGGTTTCCCAGCACCCGGTTCGCTCCGAACATCGCGCAGATGATGATCACGAGCCACGCGATGGGCGACTCCGAAGCGACAAACGCGGAGAGAATCAGCGCGGCGACGGGGTGCGACTCCAGGTTGGCCACGTTCGTGCTCGAGTACAGCCGCAGCGCGGCTACCTGGTGCGGCGTGAGCACGGTGGTGGCGATCGCGCCGACGGCCACCAGGGCAAGAAACGTCAGGGCGACGGCATATCTGGCGGCTAGCTCGCGGACGGGCGGTATGCGCATGGAGAAAGGGTAAGG
>JASIBM010000261.1 GCA_030045175.1 Streptosporangiaceae bacterium
GCCCACAACGGCGAAGTCAGTCTGGCGATCAAACCAGCGATAAACGGCATCTGCCCACATCGACAGGCGACTACCTCCCCTATTAGTCATTATGATCCCGCGATCGCAGTATGGACTGTCAATACTCAGATACCATCACGAGATCCCACTTGCACAGATCTACCCAGGGTTTACCAGACCTCGGAGCCATCGGCTCACTCGGCAGCTGTCAGGCAATGCAGAGCCCACGACACTCGGCATGGCAAAAGGGACCGCGCCGTGGCGCTCCCTGAGGACGTCCTTCAGGCACTGATCGCCACGGGCGGCCGCAGCGGTACAAGACGATGTCGGGGTAGAGCCTGATCCTGACGGCGTGGTCCAGGAAGTGGCGATCTTGGACGACGGCGGGCCAGCGACCATGACGCGGCCCTCGGCCGCCGCTGTGCCAGCGAACGCGAACGCGGCGAACAACTCCCGTGCCCCGCGCTCGCACCCACGACACGCCCACTCGATCAGCCCGAACGCATCCCACTCCGCTACCAGCACGTCGACGAGCTCTTCGACGGCATCGAGTCGCCGCCGCATCCCCCGGTCGACGGTAAGAAGTTTCTTTCGCCGAAGGCGTCCAAAGAGGCTATCGCCGTTTCCACAACATGCGCATGCGCCCCACGCTGGCGCGCCGTCGATGTTGTGCACAGGCCAAGAAGTATCGTGGCACCGCAATCCACAGCTCGGCCGGGATTTATGCACGTGGCGATCCACAAGCGCGGGCATGTAGTGTGCCGGTCCTGACCACGACGCCATTCTGGGAGCAGCGGTGGACATCAGGTCGGCGCCAAAACTTGCCTGGGAGAACAAGCTCTCCAAGGGCTTCAACACCACCGATATCCCGCTGGAGTCCTGCCTGCTCAACGGCGAGGTAGCCGAGGCGTCCGACGCCTGGTGCAAGGGCCAGCACGACGTGGCGGAAGAGCTAGCCGACTCAGCGATCTTCCTGCTCGGCCTGGCCGAGATGATCGGCGCGGACCTGCAAGACGCCGTCGTCGCCAAGCTCGCCAGGAACCAGGCCCAGGCCTACCACCGGCTGCCCAGCGGAGTGCTGGTCAAGGCCGGCGCCACCGCGCCGCCGGGCTAAGACGCGGAGGCCATCATGGCATGGCCGCGTCGTATCGATGGTGACCACGTCCGCATGGGCGGCCAGCCAGGCGAACACCTCGAGCATCTCGACGAAGCCGACGACGCAGCCCGACGGCTCGGAGCGGACGGCAACGCGCGCTGGACCGCCTTCGGCCCCACCAACGCCAGGCTGCACCGCGTGAACATCGCGCGCTTCGCCGCTGGGATCGGGGCATTGTGACTGAGGAACGCCGCAGCAGCGCCCTGTCCGTCGTCGTGTGCGGCGCTGGCCCAGCCATAGCGATCAGCTCCTTTATCACGCTCGCGCAACAGCGCGGCTGGACGGTGCAGGTCATCGCCACACCCGTCGCCCTGGACTTCTTCGACCAGGCAGCTGTCGAGAAACAGACCGGCAACCCGGTCAAGAGCCAGTACGGCAAGCCGGGAACTCCCCGGTCGCAGATACCAGACGTCATCGTGTTAGCGCCGGCCAGCTCGTCTAGCCGGTTCCGTAGCAGGTGAGGTGGCAGGTACGTGACTTTTATGTTACGCTAGCTTCATGGCGCGACCGACCGGTGCAGAGCGTTACTTCGATGCGCGGGCTGCCCGCAGCCCGGAATATCGGCTGGCTCTTGAAGCCGCTCGCGTGCGCATCGCGGCCGTTGATGGCGTGGTGCGTGCACTGGACGAGCGGCGCAGGGATCTCGGCCTGTCGAAGGCCGAACTGGCTCGGCAGGCTGGCATGCGCCCCGAGGTGGTCCGCCGACTGCTAGGCACTGGCCCGGCGAATCCCACGCTTTCGACCGTCATCTCCCTGGCGAGTGCGATGTCGTTGGATCTGACGATCAGCGGTCCGGCTGACCGTACACAGTCCGGCGCTTCCGAAACTCGTCGGCGTACTGCCTAACGCGCCGGTAATCGCGCGGACTTGCGGCGGACCGCACCGGCTTGGTCAGGCCGTCAAGGCAAATGACCGAAGAACCACCGAGATCGTCCGCGTTTCGTTCCAGAAGGCAGAACAACCGGTGGTTAGCGCCCCCGCCTTGGACTCGAACTTCGTAGAATCCGGCCATCTCGTCATGCATGGCTTCCCACTTCCCGCCACCTGAGAACGACGGCGGAGGCGCTACCGCCACGGCTTCAAGGACCGCCTGAATCTCCGCAGCTACCTTGTCCGGCAGCCCGTCGAGGAAGTCGATAGTGGGCGTCGAGCGAGCCAGGTCATCTTCCATGTGGCGCTGGAAGAAGTGGATTAGCCAGGGTTCAGACATCGATCTTCCGCTCCAGAATAGACGTCAAGCGTGCGGGTTCTCGTCATACCAGTCGATGAATGCTGCGACGTCGCCGCCGAAGTCGCGGCGTATCCGGTCGTGGATGGCGCGCTGGTCGTGGCCGGTCACCCAGATACCGTTGGTGGCTCGCCCGCACCCGCACTTGCACAGACCCCTGGGATCGTCAGGGTCGCTGATGTAGTGGATGGGGTTCCGACTGGCGGAGGCGAGCGGTTTGCCAACGTACCGGTCATGGACGGGATGGCCCGGAGGGAGGACCTGCCCGCTGAAGGCGTGCCGACCCTGCTCGTGATAGGTCCGCCACCTGTTGATCTCGATGACCTGGCGGGCGATGCCGTCGGCGGTGACGACGGCGTACTTCTCGCGCTCCGCGCGAGCGCGGTTGAGTACCCATCGGCCGCGGGCAGAGGTGTAGATGTCCTCGTCGCTCATGCCCGGGTACCAGCCGTAGTGTTCACGGGGAAGGAACTCGTCGTCTTCTTCATCCTTTGGCGCGCGCCCGTACGCGCCAAGCGTGATCTGCAACATGACTTGTCATCCCAGGAAGCAGGGTATGGGCTAACTTTTTAGGTAAGCTAGCAGGGTAACAGCATACATGCAAGCCCGAGATCAAAGGTATGATCAAGGCGAGGCGATGCACCTTGCTCAGCTTCGTCTGCAGTGACTAGCTTCCCTCGCGGTACGGCCTTCGCGAGCTGGTCACAGCCACAAGCCCGACTACCCAACCATCCGGCGGTTCTCCCAGTGGTACGTCGTGCTGGTATGGCGCAGATCATCGCGGTCGTGGGCCGAACGTACCAGCCGGCGGACCACATCCTCATCGAAGGTGACCCGCTCCCGGTACGTTTGACCAGGTCACGCACCACCAAGGCCGCCCGATGAGCCCCGCCGCCCCATCCCCTGGGCAGCGTTGCTCATCGGCACCGCCGCGAGCCTTGCCACCAATGTCGCCACCGCCCAGCCCGGCACGATCAGCCGAATCATCGCCGGCTGGCCCGCTCTGGCCCTGCTCATCGCGGTCAAGCTGCTATCCGGCATGCTCGAGCACCACGACACCGAGGGCGATGCCTCAGCCGTCCCCGTCCCGGCAGCCGACCCCGTTCAGGATGGTCCCCGTCCCAAACGGCCAGCGCCTGCGCCGACCGGCACCGCCGGGCGACGAAAGGCACGTCGTACCCCATCCGGGGACAACACCACCAGGCCAGCGGCCACTAGCCTGCAGGCCGGTCCGCAGCCTGTCGGCGCAGTAGCCCTCACGGCTCTGACGGCCGACGTGCCGGTTTCGCACAGCCAGGGACCACGCATCCGGTCGGGACCAGGACCGTCCCCAATCCGGCTGCCGACACTGCCGCCTTGCTGGCTGCGGCTCGCGCTGCCTGGAATGACCTGCGACGAGGTGGGCGCCCAGTCACCCGCGACGCGCTCGCCGCCCACTTGCGCCGTAACGGCCATTCTTGTCCGCAACGCTCGCCTCACGCCCTTGCTCCGTGTCCTCCGAGAGGAGGCAACGAGCCCGGCCGCGTGACTAGCGCTGGGGCTACCGGAGGGGCAGCTTCCGCTCGCGAACGCTGCCGATGACTGTGCGACCTGGTCGGCCGCCCGTGCCATCGAATGGAAAACCCGGCCCACAAGGAGCCGGGTGATATATGAGCGAAGTTTAACGCCTTCGCCGTCGGTTTGCTTCCTGCCTTGTCACCAGTCGACCGCAGCGAGCAGTCGACCAAGAACTGTCGCCCGATCGCAGGTCAACCGTGCTGACATATCAACTCCGGTTCGCCCAGCGATACGTCCGCATACGCATATCTGCAGGTCACCAGCCCTGGTGGGCCGAACGTACCAGCCGGCGAACCACATCCTGATCGAAGGTGACCCGCTCCCCATACGTTTGCGCAGGTCACGCTTCGTTAAGGCCGCGCGATGAACCGGCCCGACGTCCCTGGCCAGGCGCCCGCAGCAGCCGTCGGCCGGGCGGACAGGTGGATCCAAGCCAGCACGATCGTCAGCCGGCCATCAGAACGTAGCGTCGGCTGGCTGACAGCTCCGAAGGCGGCAGGTCGCCAAAATGTATTGCCGCACGGACCGTAACGGGAACCGATCCTTGGTCCGCGTGTGGTCTGCAGGCACACGCCAGCGCCGATTCTGCAACATCACGTAACTCGGCCCAGCGGCCAAGCCGCTGGGCCGGTCACCCCACCAGACTGCCAGAAGACCAGCCCGTAAGGTAACCGCATGGAAGGCGATCGCGTGTGGGCCGCTCCCGCGGAATACGTCGTTGTCGGCAGAAGGTGGAAGTACGCCCCGCCTCCTTGGGTCATGTACGAAGCGGTCGTCGACGACATGGAGCAGTGGCTTTCGCTTCTTACTGGCGAGATCCCGTCAAAGGTGGCCGCTTCGCGACGACCCGATGCTGTACTCCTGAAACCCTGGGTGGATTCTGCCGTCACGGCCGTGGAACTCCGGATCGAGCAGGACGGCTGCGGCTCCGCGATCACCGTACTCGCCTACAGTGACGTTCCGCAGCTTCCCGACGAGACCCGGCGCTGGGTTAGGTACCGGCTAGGCACGATCTTCGGCGCGGCCCTACGTGAGTGGGTCGATGAGCCGCACCGGTAGCTGAGCACCAGCTGGCGGCCCGCACGCGGGCGGGATGCCGCCGTGCGCGTCGGCCATGTACCACGCGTCAGCGAGCGCTCTGACCGGGTCTCCTGTTACGTGCGCATCCAACTACACACGCTAACCCGGCCGCAGTATCGTCGTGGAACTGAGGTTGCCCCGCTTTGACGGACAGGGCTGATGGCTTGGTCAGGCTACCTTTTGCATGGCCTCCTCCTCGTCATCGAGCCGGAGCGCTGCCACTCGATCTTGTCCGGCCCGCCCGGTCCGAGGGATCCCTCATGCTTCGTACCGTACGTCGATTAGCGGCCACCGGACCCGATATCGTGACAGCCGTGGCTGATCTAGGACGCGCACCGCGCCGTGCCGGACGGGTACTGGTGCTGAACAGTGCCGAGCGGGTGCTTCTGCTGCATGGATTTGATCCAGTCCGGCCCGATGAGCCCTACTGGCTGGTCCCAGGCGGCGGCGCCAATCCGGGCGAGAGCCTGGCCGAGGCGGCCGCGCGCGAGCTGCGCGAGGAGACCGGGATCTCGGCCAGTCCAGGCGAGCTCGG
>JASIBM010000262.1 GCA_030045175.1 Streptosporangiaceae bacterium
AACTCGGTGCACCCGGGCGGCATCGTCACCAAGATGCTGTTCGAAACCGAGCCGACGCTCGACCCGGAGCGCGGCGAGCGCTACCTGAAGGCGCTGCCGCTGGCCAGGTTCGGCTCGTCGGTCGAGGTCTCCAGGCTGGTCGCGTACCTGGCCAGCGACGAATGCTCGTACTCGACGGGCAGTGAGTTCACCATCGACGGCGGGATACTGTCCGGGCCAGGCTATTGACCCGCGCTCCGCCCCGCCCGCAACGACTCACCCGCCCACCGATATCTAGGAGCATTTTTAACATGGCCGATCGGCTTACTCTGGACGGCAAGACGGCGATCGTCACGGGGGCCGGTCATGGCCTTGGCCGAGCCGAGGCGATCGGCCTGGCCTCGGCAGGTGCCCGGCTGGTCCTGAACGACCTGGCCGGACCGGCCGTCCGCGCCGTAGCCGACGAGATCACCGCCTCCGGCGGCCAGGCGGTCATCTGCGAGGGCGACATCGGCGAGTGGTCCACGGGCGAGGCATTGCTCGCCGCGGCGCTCGGCTCGTTCGGCGGGCTCGACATCGTGGTGAACAACGCGGGCGTGCTCCGCGATCGGATGGTCTTCACGATGTCGGAACAGGAATGGGACCTGGTCCTGCGCGTGCACCTGCGCGGCCACTTCATCACCACCCGGCTGGCGACCGGTTACTGGCGCGAGGCGAGCAAGAGGGCGGGCGGGCAGGCGGTGTACGCGAGGATCATCAACACCTCGTCCGAGGCGTTCTTGCTCGGCTCTCCCGGCCAGCCGAACTACGCGGCGGCGAAGGCCGGCATCGTCGCGCTGACCGTCACCACCGCGCGAAGCTGCGCCAGGTACGGCGTCCGCGCCAACGCGATCTGCCCGAGGGCCAGGACCGACATGACGGCCGAGCTGATGGGGCCGCCGCCGGCCGGGGCGGTGGACCCGCTCGCGCCGCAGCACGTCGCACCCCTCGTCGCCTACCTCGCGAGCCCGGCCGCTGCCGGGATCAACGGCGAGGTGTTCGTGGTGCACGGCGGCGTGGCCGCGGTGCTCGAACCGCCCCGGCTGCGGGTCACCTTCCAGGCCGCCGAGCACGGCTCAGCGGACGGCATGTGGACGCCCGAGTCCATAGCGGCCGCGCTCGGGACAGCCTTCCCCGCGCACGCTGGCGCCGCGGGCGCCGACGCCGTCGAGGCCGGCCTTGGCGCGCACGCCGGGTTCGCCTGCGAGGCCACCTTGGCCCTGGCCAGCGAGACCATCGGGTTCCCCGCGGACGGCGCGCGGTGAAGCAGCGCGACCAGGTCCAGATGACCGCGGCGCAGGCAGCGGAGTTCCTCGCCGCCGGGCGCAAGGCCCAGATGGCGACCAACGGACCCAACGGGTTCCCGCACCTGGTCACCATGTACTACGCGCTGATCGACGGGCAGATCACGTTCTGGACCTACCGCCGGTCGCAGAAGGCACGGAACCTGGAGCGAGATCCGCGGATCTCCTGCCTGGTCGAGACCGGCGAGCAGTACTTCGACCTGCGCGGCGTGCTGGTCCAGGGCACCGCGAGGCGGATCGAGGACCCGGCCGCGATCCTCGAGGTGGGCCACCGGGTCGCCGCCGTACTCGCGGGCGCCGGTGCCGGCGGGCCGGCCCCGGCCGGCTCGGTGACCGAGTACGTGCAACAAGCCGCGCGCAAGCGCTACGGCTACGCCGTCGAGCCCAGCCGGATCATCTCCTGGGACCACGCCAAGCTACTCACGACGCCCTAGCTCGCCTGTTCCTTCGATAGCTGCGAGACCCGCTGCGGGGATACGCCGAGAACCATGGCGATCTCCCGACCCGACAATCCCAGCGACCGCAGGCGCCGGGCCGTCGCTCGTGATCTGGCCGCCGCCATGCGCTGAGCCCGCATCGCCGCCTCGACGGCGCGCCGAGTCTCGGCGACATCGGCGTCAACCACCGGCGTGATCACCACGTCAAGCGAATCCGGATCGGCCCCAGTGTCGAGCGCCAGGTAGTCCCTGACCATCTCCTCCGCCTCGGTGAGCCGACGGCATTGAGTGACACCCATTCCCTCGATGTGCAACTCCCAGCCGCGCTCCCACCGCCGAGCCGTGACCCGATAGGTCGTCATTGGAGCCATCCTTTCGGCAGGCAACAGTCTATCCCCTCTTTACTGTGAGCTCAAGTGGATCTAGACGATCAGTGAGAACGCGAGGCGACGGTTCGGCCCGCCGCTTGCTCAGGCCACGCGAGGAGCCCGCGCTCCCAGAACCGGCTGGCCGCCGCGGACACCGCGGTACCCGACAACCCACGGCCAGTGACCGCGGTCATCGGCGTGCACCAGCTGTAGCGCGCGGATCTTCGGGCCGTAGAACTCGACGGCGATCACCAGGTGCGCCGACGGCTCGGCGACCTCGACGATCTCGATCAGCGGACCACCGCGCAGCGGAACCTGCTCGCCCGGCCGGGGCGCGACAGCATGGAGCACGTGCGAGGCGACATCGTTCAGCAGACACGTCGCTCGCGTCAGCGGCAGGCCAGTCACGACCAGCTCGGGCTGCCCGCGCGGGGTCAGCCCGACCGTGTACGCCCACGGCGGGCGATCCCGGTCCCGCTCGACGCCCTGCACCGCCCAGCCATGGCAAGCGATGAGGTCACGCACGTGGTCGAGATAGTCCTGCCGCGTGCTACCAGGGTTGTCACATTCCCAGCACATGTCCGCCTCCATTTAGACTCGGTAGCCCAAGCATGCCGGGAGCCACTGACAAAACCACATGGCAATGGTGTCGAAACGAACTGACTAGCGATGGCGCCATCCGTGCGTGGCCTCGGTACGCGGCCACGGGCCCGGCGCTCGCGGACAACCCTGGCCCGGGGGTCGGATCGGCACGCTCCGCCTGATCCGATTGTTCACCCAAGATGCCTTTCTCTTAGGTAATGCCTTCTATAGCGTTGACTCGGTGCTATTACCCAGGTTTGCGAGGAGATTGCGATGGGTGTCTTCTGTAGCGGTGCCAGGCTGAGCTCGCTGGCAGCCGGCAAGCGATACTCCGCGGCCCTAGCCACGGCCGGCTTGCTCATGTGCTCGGCGAGCATCCTGGCGGCGACCGCCGGACCAGCGGTCGCCGACACCAGCCCATACAGCGCCGCGTGCACAGCCAATTACCTCGGAAGCTTCACGGCCACCGGCGTCGTGACGACAGGGACCCTGTCCAGCAAGCCAGTCGCGCCCGGCGGCGGCGAGACGCTGAACGGCTACGGGCTCACCGCCACGCTTCCGGCGAGCGTCGTCAACGACGCGCTCGGCGAGGGAATCACCTCGCTCAGCGGTACCGTCGCTACTTCGATCGACGCCACGAACATCAGCCCGGCAAACACTCCGGAGACGCTCAGCGCCTCCACGGGCAAGCTGGTGGAGAACACGCCCGCCACGGTGACGACCACGCCGCTGACCACGGCGCCGGCGTTCACCGGCGCGGCCGCGTCCGGCGTTGTCCACGTCACCCAGGACGCCAGCCTGACCGTGACGTTCCCCGTCACGGTCGATGGCTTCCCTGTCACCATCACTGCCACGTGCACGGCGACTCCCACGGACATCGACACGGCCGACATCGTGAGCCCGGCAGCGCCGCACATCACCAGCGCGGCCAGTGACACCGTGACGGCGAGCTCGCCTTTCAGCTACGAGATAACCACCACGGGTGAGCCGACCCCGGCTATCTCGGTCACGTCGGGATCGGCGCTGCCCACCGGGGTGACCTTGACCGATCACGGTAATGGCACGGCCACGCTGGCTGCTGCGTCGTCGATCACCCCAGGCCAGTACACGTTCACCCTGCAGGCCGCGAACGGCGTCAGCCCGAACGCCACTCAGCTTTTCACCCTGACGGCGGATCAGGCCCCGTCGTTCACGTCGCCTGCCAAGGTCACCTTCACGGCGGGCAAGCAGCACACCTTCACGGTGCGGACCGAAGGTTATCCAGTAGCGCAGATCAGCAAGTCAGGAGAACTGCCCAAGGGACTCAAGTTCCAGCCCCAGTCCAACGGGACAGCCGTCCTGAGCGGCGTGGCCGCGAAGAGCGCAAAGGGCCAGACGTTCCGGATCGTGCTCACGGCGAGCAACGGCATCGGAAAAGCAGCTCGCCAGGTTCTCGTCATCCAGGTTAAGTAAGGCCTCGACCATGATCGTGGTCGTTCGTCAGTTGGGACAGCTGACAGACGACCACGATCATGGAAATGAGCGAAAGTCTAACGAAATCCTAACGGCCATATATCGCCCAGTGTCATAGCATAAGGTCCGCCAATTCGGACTGGGCCTTGTGGAGCGTCGCTGATGACGGCATGTACTCGGGCCGGCTGCACGGGGACCATCGCTGACGGCTATTGCGATGTCTGCGGAATGGCTGCCGCGCCCAACGGCGCGACGAGCACCGCGCAAGCCGGGAACAGCGCGCAGGCCGGGAATGCCGCACCGGGCGGCGTCGTGCGGGCCGCCGCAGGCACGTCGCC
>JASIBM010000263.1 GCA_030045175.1 Streptosporangiaceae bacterium
CTGACACCTTGCCAGGACCATCCACGTCGGGCCCATCGGCGCCGGATTCATCCGCTCCAGCCGACCTGGCCTTTGCCTGAGCGGGCTCAGCGTCGCCGCGAACTCGATCGGGCTCGCGCCCGGATTCGGCAGTCGCCCGCTTGGGGGGCCCTGGCATGGCACTCGCGGGCGCGACACCCTCTGCCGACTTAGCCGGCACCGACGCCGACTCCGCCTTAGCCGACACTGACACAGCCTTAGCTGACGCCGACCCCGCCTTGGCCGACACCGACTCCGCCTTAGCCGACACTGACGCCGAGTCCGCCTTGGCCGACACCGACTCCGCCTTAGCCGACACTGACGCCGAGTCCGCCTTGGCCGGCACTGACGCCGACTCTGCCTTGGCCGACACCGGCTCAGCCTTAGCTGACGCCGACACGGGCTCCGCCTTAGCCGGCACCGACTCCGCCTTGGCCGGTGGCGCCTTGGCTGGCCCTGCACCGACCGGTGCCGTGCCCGCCTTTGAAGCAGCCGCTGCTGTAACCGCACCAGCCTCGGGTTCCTGAGCCTCTCGCGCGGCCCCGTCCTCGGCCCGCGGCTCCTTGGCCCGCGCCGTGGGCACGGGCGACCCGAGCCCTGCCGACGCCCGGCTGGCCATCGCGAGGCCCGCGGCCGTCGTGCCCGCGGCTACGTCGTCCGTCTCCGCGTGCTCCTGAGCTACCTTCTCTTGCCCTCGCTTGCCTGCCCGGCGAGTGCCTGCCGCCACGGCGACCTCACCGGCCGGAGCTACAGCCGACGGGCTCACGGTAACCAGCGTCGCCGGGGCAGCTACGGCAAAGATCTCACGGCGCCAGATCAGGACGGCCAGGGCGAGCAGCAGCGCCGCCAGCGCCGCCACGCCGACCGACACGGCCACGAGCATCAGGCTGCCCGCGATGACGCCAGCAACCAGCAGCCCGATCGCCGCGAGCGCGATCGACAGGATGACGCCGAACCGGATCACGCTCGAACTCCGATTGGAACGCTAGGCCGCACGAGGCAGCCCAGAAGGCTAGGCAGGTCGCCGGTTACCGGCGGTCGTGCTGGCCGCTGTCAGCCGGGTGGTAACCCCCATTGTGAGCGACCGGCTCGGGCATCGCTGCGAATGAACCAGACGCCGACGCGCCCTGGCCACCGTTGCGCAGGTCCATTCTCCCCATGCCAACACCGCTCGCCATGCCGACGCCACTCGCCATGCCGACGCCGACCGCCGGCTGCGGCCCGGTCGCGGTCACGGCAGGGAAGACCCCGCTGTCGGCCGAGCCGGCCTCCAGGTCGCGAAGCTGGCCTTCCAGGTATGCCTTGAGCCTGCTCCGGTACTCACGCTCAAACGCCCGCAGGTCGTCCACCCGGCGCTCGAGTTCCTCGCGAGACTGCACGAGCGAGCCCATCGCCTGACGGTGCCGTTCCTGTGCGTCACGCTCTAGCGCCTCGGCACGCGCCCTCGCGTCGCTGGTGATCTGCTCGGACTGACGACGTGCCTTCGTGAGCAGGTCGTCGGCCTCACGCCGGGCGCGGGTGAGCGTCTCGTCGGCCTCCCGCCTCGCGACGGCTATGGCCTGATCAGCCGTCTGCTGCGCCAGCGCGAGCATCCGCGCCGCCGTGTCCATGTTGTCCTCGGACTTCATCGGGCTCATGGGCATCGGCTCGGGACGCCTGTCCTGCTCCATGCGCAGCGGCTCGCCCGGCATCATGTCCGTGCTGTCGGCGTGCGACGGGCCAAGCGGGACGGTCATCTTGCCGCCACGGAGCAACTCGGCGAGCTTGGCCCGCAGCTCCTCGTTCTCCTGGATCAGCCGGTCCAGCTCGGCTTCGACCTCATCCAGGAAGGCGTCCACTTCTTCCTCGTCGTAGCCCGGCCTGAGCCTGGTCGTGCTGAACTGCTTGTTCCGCACATCCGCGGGCGTCAGTGGCATGTCCGTTCTCCTTGGCGTGGGTTCCCCTACCGAGGTTACCTGATCACAAGCTGCCAACGATCAGTAGCAACACGATGATCAGGAGGAACAACAGCGTGTAGCTGAGGTCTAGGGCAACATTACCTAGCCTGAGCGGCGGAATGTAGCGCCTTAGAAATCTCAGTGGCGGATCGGTCGCCGTGTAGACGACCTCGGCGACCCTGGCCAGGATCCCTGTGGGCGTCCACGTCCTGCTATATCCCTGCAGCATGTCGATGATGAGGCGGCCGATGAGCAGCAGCAGGTACAGCACGAGCAGATAGGTGAGCACGACCACGACGATGTTCATGGCGCAGTCCTTCCCTGTGCGCCTGACCCGCCTGGCGCCGCGCCTGCCCCACCGGGGTACGTCATCGTCTCCGCTCGCATCTGGCTAGCTGCCTGCCCTGGTCGAAGAACTAGCTCTGGTTGAAGAAGCCCCGCTCCGCGATCCTTGCCTTGTCCTCCGCCGTCACCTCGACGTTGGCCGGGGAGAGCAGGAAGACCTTGTTCGTGACCCGTTCGATCGAGCCCCGCAGGCCGAATATTAGCCCCGCCGAGAAGTCCACGAGCCGCTTGGCATCGCTGTCCACCATCTCCGTGAGGTTCATGATCACTGGAGTGCCCTCGCGGAAGTGCTCCCCGATCGTCCTGGCCTCGTTGTAGGTGCGCGGGTGCAACGTGGTGATCCGAGCCAGGTCGGTGGCTGGCGCCGGCTCCGCAGCGCGCCGGTCCCGGCCGCCGCCCTCGGACCCGCGCTCGGCGTAGCTGGCGCGGGTGTCCCTTGCGCCCGCCTGGTCACCGGGATCACCTGGGTCGGCGTAGTCAGTCACGTAGTCGGCGTAGTCATCGACGTCGCTGTCGCCGTACTCGTCCGGGTACGGATCGTCAAAGCGCTGGTCGTCCTCTACCAGGCCGAGATAGACCGCCATCTTGCGCATCGCGCTGGCCATCGTGTCCTCCGTCATGCCCCGGTACAGCAACCCCTGTGTGGCAACTACCGTGTGGCAACCACCGTGTGGCAACACCCCGCAGCTAGCCCGTGCGAGCGTCGAGTAGCCAGATATCGGCGCGGTAAGCGCCAGGTACGGCAAACTCGCAGCCCAGCTAACGCGGCCTGCTACGCGTCGGACATTACCTGACGAAGGCCCGCCTGCTGCCGAGCAACGCCGTACCGACACGCACATGTGTCGAACCTTCGGCGATGGCATCGTCAAGGTCAGCGCTCATGCCAGCGGAAATCATAGTCGCGCCGGGATGGGCCGACCTGATGACGTCAGCGACCTGCCGCAGCCTGGCGAACGCGGGCCGGCCCGGCTCGCCGAGCGGCGCGACGGCCATCACCCCGCCGAGCAGCAGCCCGTCCTCCGCAGAGACGGCGCTGGCCAGGGCGGGAACATCCGCTGGCAGCGCGCCGCCGCGCCCAGGGGCATCGTCGAGCGCGACCTGAACCAGGCAGGTGACGACGCGGCCGGCCGCCCTGGCCCTCGAGCCGAGAGCCCGAACCAGCCGCTCGCGATCAACAGAGTGGACGAAATCGGCGTACCTGACCACGCTGGCGCACTTGTTCACCTGCAATTGGCCGACGAAGTGCCAGCGCAATGGCAGTCCGAGGGCCGCCAGCTCGGCGGCCTTGGGCGCCGCCTCCTGATCTTTGTTCTCGCCGATATCGCGCACGCCAAGGCCTGCGAGCACGGCAACGTCGGAGGCTGGAAACGTCTTGGTCACCGCGATCAGCGCGACCTCATCCGGGCTCCTTCCGGCGGCCTCGCACGCGGCGGCGATCCGCGCCCGGACCGCGGCGAGCCGCTGGGCGACCTCTTCGACCCTGACGCTCTCATCGTGCGCCCGCATCGTCATGTCCTCATCGTGCCCGCTCGATCCAGATCACCCCAGCGAACCGCCCGGTCTTCCCGTCCCGCCGGTAGGAGAAAAGCTCGGCCGATTCCGCCGTGCATCGCTCGTCGCCGGATACCGCGCCGATGCCGAGCACAGCGAACTGGCCGCGCAAGCCGGCCCGCAGGTCGATCCCGGCCGTGCCCTTCCTCGTGACGCAGGCCGACCCAGGGACCGCAGCCGCCACCTCATCGCGCATCTGCGCGGGCACCTCGTAACACCCACCGCAAATTGCCGGGCCGATCACGGCCCGCATCCGCGCCGCCTGTGCGCCTGCCCGCGTCATGGCACTCACCAGCGCAGGGACGACGCCAGCCACCATGCCTGCCCGCCCCGCGTGCGCCGCGCCGATCAGCCCGGCCACCGGATCAGCGAGCAGCACGGGCGCGCAGTCGGCGACCAGCACGCACAGCGCGATGGCCGGGGAATCGGTAAAGATCGCGTCGGCCTCCTGGCCCTCCCCGCCTGGCGCGCGGACCACTCGCGCCCCGTGCACCTGACGCATCCAGGCAAGCCGCTCTGGGCCCGCGCCGATCGAGCGCAAAACCAATTCACGATTAGAACAGACCGCCTGCGCCGCATCGCCCACACCCAGGCCGAGGTTGAGGGCACCGAATGGCGGGGCGCTGACTCCCCCGTCACGCTCGGTGAACATGACGCGGACGCCATCACACAGACAACGCGGCCGCGCCCAGCCAGCCTGGCTCACTTGAGGAAGTCTGGCACGTCGAGCTCGTCGTCTTCCTCGAACACCACCGACCTGCGCCGGGTGGAGTAACCGTCGCCCCGGAGCACCGAGGGCAGGTCGCGCGGCTGGTGCCCTGCGCCGCGGTCACCCGTGACCTGCCCGTCATCGGCCGATCGCGGCGGCGGGACGGCCGGCTGGACGGCCGGTGCACCGTCAAGGCCGGAGCCGGTCCCCAGCTGCGCCCCGGGCTCGCTGCCCTGCTGGACGGCCAGCGGCGCGGTCGGGCCGTCGGCCGAGGCCGCAGGCGTCGCGCCGCCTTGGGAGTCCCTCAGGCTGGGCAGCGTGACCGGGCGCCACGGCGCGCCGTAGCCTTCCGTGCCCTGGGCCGACTGATAGGGCGTGGTCGCGCGGCTGGACCTGGCCGACCCCATCTGAGCCTCGTCGAAGCCAGCCGCGATCACGGTCACCCGCACCTCGTCGCCAAGCGCGTCATCGATGACGGCGCCGAAGATGATGTTCGCGTCCGGTGCGGCGGAGTTCGCCACGAGCTGCGCAGCCTCGTTGATCTCGAACAAGCCGAGGTCAGAACCGCCCTGGATGGACAGCAGCACGCCGTGCGCGCCGTCGATGCTCGCCTCGAGCAACGGGCTTGAGATGGCCATCTCGGCCGCCGCCACCGCCCGGTCGTCGCCGCGAGACGAGCCGATGCCCATCAGCGCCGAGCCGGCGCCCGACATCACCGACTTGACGTCAGCGAAGTCCAGGTTGATCAGGCCAGGGGTGGTGATCAGGTCCGTGATGCCCTGGACGCCGGAGAGCAGCACCTGGTCGGCAGCCTTGAACGCGTCGAGCACGCTCACGTGCCGGTCCGATATCGAAAGCAGCCGGTCGTTCGGTATCACGATCAGGGTGTCCACCTCGGAACGCAGCCGCTCGATGCCCGAGTCGGCCTGGGACGCCCTGCGCTTGCCCTCGAATCCGAATGGCCTGGTGACGACGCCGATCGTGAGGGCGCCGAGTGACCGTGCCACCTGCGCGACCACGGGCGCGCCACCGGTGCCGGTGCCGCCGCCCTCGCCAGCGGTCACGAACACCATGTCGGCGCCCTTGAGCACCTCCTCGATCTCTTCGCGGTGGTCCTCTGCCGCCTTGAGGCCAACCTCAGGGTTGGCGCCGGCTCCGAGCCCCCTGGTCAGCTCCCTGCCCACGTCGAGCTTGACGTCCGCGTCGCTCATCAGCAGCGCCTGGGCATCGGTGTTGATCGCGATGAACTCAACACCCTTGAGGCCCTCTTCGATCATTCGGTTGACGGCGTTAACACCGCCGCCGCCGATGCCGACGACCTTGATGACCGCGAGATAGTTCTGCGGTGCTGCCACGGAGGACCTTCCCGTTCAGTTGCCCGTTCACCTGCGTCAAGGCTCAACCACTAGGCCCGCGGTGCTGGCCCAGGTGCGACCCCCTGGAACCCCGCGGTGCCGACCGAGACCACACCATCAGGTCTCACCCTCAGGTTGAGATTTAGAGTTATGTCAAGCTGCCGATTGATAGGGACAGTAGGGTTGACCGGCATCGCGGTCAACTAACCGGGCCGCGACCCGCTAGGCGTGTCGCGATAGGTGACCGGTACATCACGGTAAGTTTCCAGTCACGACGGCGGAATGGGAAGCCTGCTTGTGCTGCCCCTGGCGCCCTGGCTCGCCGGGAACGACCAAACCGGTCACCGCGGTCACCGGATCGCTCACGTCGTAGTAGCGAGCGTCCGTGCGCAGCAAGATGGCAAGCTCCTCGGCCTTCTCGGCCGCACGCCCAGGCCCGCCCCACGTGACGGTCGCGCCGCCGCGCAGCAGCAGCGTCACGCTCGCCCCCGTCGCGCGGACCGCCGTGACCCGCTCACGCAACCAGGCGGGCAGGCCGCCGACCACGGTCCCGGCGGAGAAGACCGCCTCGTTGCCGCGCAGCGATCCCGCAGGGCCCGGCGGGTTCGCGAGCAGAGCCAGCCCGCGCGGCCGGGTCCGGCCCCAGCCAAGCACGACGCCGTAGCGGTCCATGCGATCGAACCCGCCATGGGCTGCGACTGCCAGCACGGCGGTGCGGCGCCGTATCCAGATCACGACGGTGTCCGGCCACGAGGTGGTTACCCTGGCCGACTGGACCTGCGTGATCCGCTCGACCCTGCGCGCCACTGCGCCCGCATCGACCCTGATCAGTGGCGTTCCCAGCCTGATGCCGGCGGCGGCGAGCACGGTCGCCCTTGGCACCGTAACCGAGCCGCTGATCCGCACCGACCGCACGACGAAGAAGCTGGACCCGAGCAGCGCCCAGGCGACGCCCGCGACGAGGCCGACGGCGGCAACCGCGAAGAACGCAACCTTCCACGGGGTTCGCCGTGGCGCCCGCCCGGCCCGCCTCATGCGGGTTCTCCGATCCCGCCCAGCTCCCCGTGCCCGCTCAGCCCGCCCGGCCGCGCGTCCGCCAGCGCTGCGACCACGAGCGGCCCGAGCGCAGTCACATCGCCCGCTCCCATGGTCAGCACCACATCACCTGGCCTGGCCAGGCGGCTGATGGCGGCTGGCAAGGTTGACCGCTCAGGGTGGAAGGCGCCGCGCCCGCCCGGCACCGCGTCCGCCACGATGGCACCGGTCACCCCTGGCTCGGGATCCTCGCGCGCGGCGTAGACATCGAGCACGAAGACGTCATCGGCCAGGCCGAGCGCCGTCCCCAGCTGATCGGCGAAGATCCTGGTGCGGCTGAACAGGTGCGGCTGGAAGATGGCGATGACCTTGCCGCCAGCGGCGATGTCGCGCGCGGCGGTCAGGTCGGCCGCGAGTTCCGTCGGGTGATGGGCGTAGCTGTCAAGC
>JASIBM010000264.1 GCA_030045175.1 Streptosporangiaceae bacterium
AAGGAGTCCGGCGTGCGGTTGATGATCGCCATCACCGCGACCTGGCGGTCGAAGTCGAACGTCCGGTGCCCGATCACCCGGCGCGGGCTCAGGATCTCAGGGGAATTAGCCTCGAGCACAGCGCCTCCACCGAGTCCAAGATCACTTCCCCGCAAGCATAGCCGCGGCTCCACGGCGGACCTGCCGCCCGCGAAGCCGTCGGCCGCCGCCGTCCGGGCTGGTGACCGATGCCGTCGCACTGCGGCCAGCCGGCGCACCGCGGTCAGCCGGCGCGCCGCAGCCGACCTGGTCAATGTGCCATCCACCCGGCTGGACCGGACCAATTCGCCATTCATCCAGTCAGAACGATCATGGTCTGTGACGTGAGATAACCACGTGACCCATGGGACGGGCCAAGGCCCGCCGAGGACCGCGCCAGGCCGGCAATCGCGGAGTCGGCGCCCGGAATGCGTGCTTTGCCCTGTCCGGCGGGCTGCGCAGAAGCTCGCCGCAAGCCATGGCCAGCCACGGGTCGTGCCTGCTGGCCTGAGCCGGCCTGGGAGCCCTGCCGAGATCGTGGCGGCGCTGGCGCAGCAGCAGGTCGAGGCCCATGTCCTGGTGAATGACGCCGCTTCGGGGGTACTCGTGGCCGGGCTGGTGACCGGAGCCGTCCGGTGGGTAAGCCAAGGGGTCAAGCGCCGTCCGCAGAGATGGTCAGCCGAGCCAGTCATGCATCGGGTGGGGCCGAACGAGGGGGCTGCTGATGGGTCGGGGTCTTGGGTTGCGCCGAGCGGTCTGCTTGCTTGGCTGCGCGGCGGCCAGCATTGTGGTCGCGGAGCCCGTGCCAGCTTCCGCGCACTTGCCCGGGCCGGCCGGGACTCCGTCCTGGACCATGTATCACGATGGTCCGACGGGCGGCGGCATCGCGGCCGGGGTGGGCTCGGTGGACACGGCAACCAGGGCGTGGACGTCACCGACGCTGGACGGGCAGCTGTACGGCGAGCCGCTGGTGTTCGATGACCGGGTCTACGTGGCAACCGAGGACGACACCGTGTACGCCTTGTCCGCGGCGACCGGCAAGGTTGCCTGGTCGGCGCGGCTGGGCACGCCGGTGTCGGCCGCGCGAATATCGTGCAGCAACATCAACCCGGTCGTGGGCATCACCGGCACGCCGGTCATTGACCCGGCCCGTCACGAGATCTTCGTCGTGGCCGATGAGATGGTGAACGGCCAGCCCGCCCACCTGCTGACCGGGCTGAATACCGCCTCGGGCCAGGTTGAGCTGTCGCAGGACGTCGACCCGCCCGGCCAGCCCCCGACGTACGTCCTCCAGCGCACCGGGCTGACCCTGGACGACGGACGGGTGTACTTCGGGTTCGCAGGGAACGCGGACATGTGCGGGTTCTACCGGGGCCGGGTCGTGTCGGTGCCGGTGTCAGGCGGGAAGCCCCGCTTCTTCACTGCCGCCGCGAAGCCTGGCGATACCCGCGGCGGGGTCTGGATGGGCGGCGGGGCGCCCGCGATCGGCCCGAACGGTGACGTGTGGGTGGCCACGGGCCCAGGAACGCAGTACTCAGCCAATTACCCCTACGACGACAGCGACGCCGTGCTTGAGCTCTCCCCGTCCCTGCGCTTGCTCCAGTTCTTCGCGCCCGCTAGCTGGCGGATCAATAACTCTGATGACCTCGACATGTCCATCGAGCCGGTGCTGCTGCCCGACGGCCAGGTCATCCTGACCGGCAAGAACACGATCGTGTACCTGCTCAACGGCAGGCACCTGGGCGGGATCGGCAAGCCGCAGGCAAGGCTCGGTCCGGTCTGCACCACCAACATTGACGGCGGCAGCGCCCACGCCGGGATGACCGTGTACCTGCCGTGCCTCAACGGCACCGTCGCGGTCAGAGCCACCAGCTCCCCGCCCGCGCTGCACCTGCTGTGGAACGCCACCGTCGGCGGCGGGCCCCCGATCGTGGCCGGTGGCCTGGTCTGGACGATCGGGCAGAACGGCCAGCTGTACGGTCTCGACCCGGCCACAGGCAAGGTTCGGCAGCAGGCAGCCATCGGCATGCCCAAGAACCACTTCCCGACGCCAGGCATCGGCGCCGGCCTCCTGCTCGCCCCCAGCGCCCAGGACGTGGTCGCCTTCCGCACCTCTCCCGCCAGCGTCGGCCGGGGCGCCGAGGCCGCAAGCTCAGCGGCTCGGGACGACCGCCATGACGCCTCGCCGGGACCAGCTACCAGCCGGCTCATGATCGCCGGGGTCGTCCTCGCTTGCCTGGTCGCCGCCGGCGCGTCTGGCTGGCTCATCTGGCTCATCCGCAGGCGGCGCCGTACGTAGGCGAGAGCTGCGGCTGTCAGGCTCGTTCGGTCGCCATCGGGATGGTGCGGTGCGATGTCTTTACGCTGTATGAGCCCACGGCATAACACGCGCCGCTGGTCAGGCACGCCACCGACCTGAGCTGGGCGTTCTGCGGACCATGCAGGAGGGCTCCCGGCGGCAACCCGACGTCCGACTCGCGACCCCAGATGCCGCGTGACTCGGCGACGGTGATCGGCAGCGATACGCCCGATGCGGTGAGCGCGTTGCCGATGGCCTGGCACGAGCCGGTTCCTGTGCAGCTAATCCCGAGGAGGAAGGCGTCGGCGTATCCGCGAACCTGAATGGCGCGCCGCCAGTGCCCGCTGCGCTCGGTAACGACCATCCCCGGCCGGTCGCCCGCGACGTCGAAATAGTTGCCGACGGCTACGCAGGAGCCGGCTCCGGTGCAGTCGACGCCGCTCAGCCCGGACTCGGGAACGATGTTCTCGGCGCCCCGCGGCCTGGCGATCGTGGTCGGCCGCCGCCACCTGCCATGCGACTCGGTCATCGCGAACGGGAAATAGTTCCCTGAGCTGACCGGGTAGCTGCCGACAGCCGTGCAGCCGCCCGCCCGCCAGCAGGACACCGCGCCCGGCAGCGCGCCCGGCTGGACGGCCTTGGCCGGCGAGGGAATCTCACGGGCTCGGCGCCAGCGACCGCTTGACTCGACGACGGCCATCATCTGGTAACGCGATCTCCTATCGATATAGGAGCCGAGCGCCACGCACGAGCCGGGGCCCGTGCATGTCGCCGCGTCGAGCTGGCTGTCTTGATCAGCGGTCGCGGCGTTCGCCGGGGGCAGGACCTCAGTCGCCCGCGCCCAGGTTCCTCCCGATTCTGTGGTGATAAACGCGGCATCGCCCCCGTGATAGGCATAACCACCGACCGCGATGCATTGCCGTCCTGCGCATGCAACCGAGGACACCGTGGGTGCGTTGATCAGCGCGATGGCATTCGATGGCATCTGCAAGAACTGCGCCCGTGCCCACCTGCCAGCCGAGGCCAGCGCGACCATCGACTCGTCGTAGGAGCTGCCGGCCGGGCCGTTCTGATCCCATCCGGCCGCGGCGCATAGCCCGCCGGCGCCGCAGCTGACGCTTGTCATGCCGCCCATCTGCGGGGTAGTGCCCTCGCTTGGCAACCCCAGCCTGACGGCCGCGTGCCATCGCGATGAGGTGGTGGTGGCCGCCGCCGGCGCGACCCCCACGGCGCCAGCGGCCGCGACCAGGACCGCGACAGTCAGTGACCTCAGCGTCATGAGAGCTTCCTCGGCGTGCTAGGGGACGACTATCCGGGCCATGTAGAGATCGAGCATGTTCAAGGTGCCGTTCGGGTTCGTGCCCGTGCTGTTGGAGTTGTCCGACCACGCCGGGTAGAACAGGTGTGACTGGAAGGCGACGTGCGTGTAGTCACCGAAGTCGAAGGAGTCGTGGTCGTCCCTGGCGTCGGAGGTGCCCTTGCTGACCTGGAAGTCCGGCACCCATGTCACGCCGCCGTTGGTGGAGTACGTGGCCCAGAACTGGGTGTAGTAGTCCGGGGGCTGGCAACCTGGGCCCTGGTTGCCGAGCCGGTTCCTGCAGTCATACCAGCCGACGGCCACGTCCCCTGTTGCCTGATCGACCGCTATGGCCGGGTAAAACTCGCTGTTGACAGTCTGGTGATCGTCGAGCCGGACGGCCTTGGCCCACGTCCTGCCGTCGTTGTCGGAGTACGTGAGCTCGGTGTTCAGGTTGTCGCTGTTCCGCGGGGTCGCCTGGGTCCAGACCGCGTATACCCGGCCGCGGAACTTGCCGCCGCCGAAATCCCACCCTGCCTTGGGATTGGCGTCAATTCCCTGGCCCGGGGCGGCCGGGATCGTGTAGATTCCGCCGACATTGCTCCTGCCGACAAGCACCGGCCTGCCGAAGCCCTTCGGCCCAAGCCCGTCGGGATCCACAGCGGCGTAGATGCGCGAGCAGCAGCGGGTGAGGATGTTGCTTTCGTAGATGACCATGACCTGGCCATCCGGGCCCACGGCGGTGTCGCCGTAGTCACCTTGCCCGTTCGCGGTGGGCACGGTCTCCGGCTTGCTGAACGGGCCGAACCGGCCCAGGCCGGTGACCCTGGCCCCGGCGGCCTGGACGTACCCGCGCTGATTCGCGGCGGAGGAGCTGTTCCAGCTCACCCAGACGCTGTTCGGGCCCACTGCGAGATGCGGCTGGTCCGCGAACTGCTTAGTTCCTCGCTTCGGCCCGGTCGGCACGATCTCGGTGACCTTGGTGAAGGTAAGCCCGCCGTTGGTGGACACCGCGATGCCAACATTGCCGAGGGTGTGGGTGTTGAGCAGGTAGGACAGCCACAGGTTCCCGTAACGGTCCCAGGCGACCTGCTCGTCGCAGCAGATCTCGCCCAGCGGCGGGCCGGACCCGATGACGCGCCGCGACCAGGTCCGCCCGCCGTTGAACGTCACTCCCTCGAACAGCCCCTGCGGCAGGGTGGAAGCCAAGGACACCGCGACGACGTTCAGCGGGTCCAGGGGATTGGCGGCGATGGTGTCGTCGGCGTGGTTGCCCAGCATCTCGCTCACGTCGACGTTAGGCGGGATGGCCGATTGGTGACTGACCGGGGCAGCCGCCAGGTGGTGCGCGGTCTCGGCCGCGGGGGCGGCCATCGAAGTCGCCAGCACCGCCGCCGTCATGACGGGAATCGCGGTGGCCAGCAGCCGGAGGAACCGCATGCTCACATCAGCCTCCTGTCAATGGCTACCTGAGCGGTGCGGCGGACGTCAGCGAAATATGCGCCGGGGCCAGTTGATGATCTTGCCGCCCAGTGCCGCCGCCGCGCCGGTGATGATGCCCTTGGTCATGAGGTCGCCATGCTCTTCGCCGAAGTGCTGGGCGCCCTTGATCATGCCGCCAGCAGTCCTTTCTGCACCTTCAGCGAAGCTGCCATTGCCGCTAGCCGCGTCGTAGGCGCCCCTGGCTACGCCGGCCGCAATCGCGACCGGAGTGGCCGCGATGCCGGTAACGACGCCCCAGAATGTATTCTTTGCCATCTCATATCCTTCGACGGACTGAAGTAGTCAGTTCTATGCTATATGGCTTCTTGGGCTGGAGCCTGGCCAGCGGGGGCGCGTAAGCCGGCGTTAGCGCGCCGCGGACCCGGTCACGTCGGTGCCGGGCCGGTCGCTGTGTGCCTCCCCGGCCAGGACCGGGGCGGGGCCGTGCGGCGGCGGATCGGGCGTGGACCGGTAGGTCAGCAGCGCGGGGATGAACAGGCCGATCAGCGCGGCGCCCGCGACTACGGATAGCCCGCCACTGACCGCGCTGACGCCGGGCGAGGTGAGCGAGGCGACGACGCCCGCGCGGAAGTTGCCGAGCGCGGGGGCGCCGGCGCCCACGGCGAAGTCGACCGCCGAGACCCGGCCGCGCAGGTTGTCTGGGGTCAGGCCCTGGATCAGGGAGGTGCGCAGCACGACGGAGGTGACGTCGGCGGCGCCGGCGAAGGCCAGGCTGAGTAGTGCCAGCCAGAACGCACCGGACCAGCCGAAGGCTGCCAGGCCGGCCCCCCAGGCCGCCCCGGCCACGAGCATGCCGAGGCCCTGCCGCCTGACCCTGCTGGCCGGGCCAGACAGGGCCGAGCCGAGCAGGCCGCCGGCGGACACGGCGCTGATCAGCAGCCCCAGGGTTTCCGGGTGACCGCCGAAGCGCTCGGCGTTGATCGCGGGGAACAGGGCGATGGGCATGCCGAGGAGAGTGGCGCTCATGTCGGCCAGGAGCACGCCGAGAATCATTCGCCGGCTGACGATGAACTGGAGGCCTTCGCCGATGGCGCGCAGGCCCGGCCGGACCTCGTGCCCTGCCGCCCGCATCCTCGGCAGCCTGGCCACGGCATAGAGGGAGAAGGTGAAGCTGATCGCGTCAAGGAGGTAGCACACCTTGAGGCCGAACGCCGCGGTGATGACGCC
>JASIBM010000265.1 GCA_030045175.1 Streptosporangiaceae bacterium
CCGATGCCGCAGGTCAGCGACGCGGTGGCGGGTGCAGGGAAATCGGCCCAACCTATAGTTGAGTGATGCTTGACGCGACCAGGCTTCGAGTGCTTGTCGCGGTCGCGAGACACGGATCGGTGACGGCTGCCGCGCAGGCGCTCAACTACGCCCAGCCATCGATCAGCCACCATATGGCCAAGCTCGAGGCCGAGACCGGCGCGAAGCTGATGGAACGGGCCGGCCGCGGGGTAAAGCTGACCGAGGCCGGCCGGCTGCTCGCCGGGCGGGCAGAGGAAATCCTCGGCAGGCTCGACGCCGCGGAGGCGGAACTGGCCGCGCACGTCGGGCTGCGCCAGGACCGCGCGCGGCTGGCCGCCTTTGGCTCGGCCCTAGCCGCGCTCGCCCCCGCGGCCGTCGCGGCGATGCGCTCCGATCGGGTGACCACCGACATCGCACTGACTCAGGCCGAGCCAGTCGAAGCCCTGCGCATGCTCAGGGCCGGAGCCGTCGACGTGGCACTGACGTTCAGCTACCTGATCGGCGTTGGTGGCGAGCCGGCGGCGGCCAGCGCACCCGACCGGGCACATCCGGCGGATCCGCCCGGCGCGGACGACCTGCGCTACCAGCTCGTGCTTGACGAGCCGCTGTACCTTGTCACCCCGGCCGGCCGGCCCGCCGAGCGCGCTCGCGCAATCGGGGATGTCGCCCGCGCAGATATGGACGGCGCCGACGTCACGGCCACCCGCGCGAGCGCGGCGGGGGTCGCCGGGATCGCTAGGACCGCCGCCGGAGCGAGAACTACCCGCGTCGCCGCCCTCGCGGCGTACTCTGGCCACCGCTGGATCGCCGGATGCGACCAGTGCGGGGATAACCTCATCCGGCTGTGCGGTGCCGCCGGGTTCACGGCGAACGTCGAGATCAGCACCGACGACTACGTGTCGGCGCAAGCGTTCGTCGCCGCCCGCCTCGGCGTGACGATACTGCCCGGCCTGGCGTTGCGCGCGTCACTTCACCCTGGAGTCGTGGTGACCGAGCTGGCGGACGCCAGGCGGCTGGTATATGCGGTCACCTACGGCGACCCGCCGGCCCCGCCGGCCACCACCAGGCTGATCGAGGCGCTCAAGCTCGCCGCGGCGTACGGATCCCAAGCCGCGCAGGGGTTACTCAAAGCGAGCTTGGATCATGGCGACATGGCAGACGGCCTCGTCCCTGGCCACCGCCCTCGGCACGCTTGTGCTGGCCGTGGCCACGTTCTCCGCGGTGCGCTCGGCCAACCGCTCGGCCAGGATCGCCGAGCAGGCGCTGCTGGCCGGCCTGCGGCCGCTGCTTGTCCCTTCGCGCTCGGTGGACCCGGACATGAAGGTGCTGTGGTTCGACCGGCACGTGGTGCGGCTGTCCGGCGGCATGGCCGTCTTCGCGGAACAAGAAGGCGTGATCTACCTGGCCATGGCGGTGCGCAACCTCGGCGCAGGCATCGCGCTGCTGCACGGGTGGTACCCGTGGCCGACCTGGCAGTCCGGCAGCGAGCCGCACGCCGACCCCTCGCGGTTCCGCCGGCTCAGCATCGACCTGTACGTCCCGCCCGGCGACGCCGGCTACTGGGAGGGCGCCGTCCGCGACGAGACCGACGAGGTGCGCCCGGCGTTGCTCAAGGCGCTCGCCGGCCGTGAACCTGTCACCATCGACCTGCTGTACGGCGACCAGGAAGGCGGCCAGCGCATGATCAGCCGGTTCGCGATCATGCCGTCTGGCACCGACGGGTGGTACTGCCAGGGCTCCAGGCACTGGCACGTCGACCGCCCCGAACCGCGCTAGCCCGGGTGCGCCACGTGCATGCGCGGAGCCCCATAGGCTCCGATCATGGCGATATGGCAGACGGTCTCGTCCCTGGCCACCGGGTTTGGCACGCTCGTGCTCGCTGTCGCGACGTTTTCCGCGGTGCGCTCGTCGAACCGGTCGGCCAGGATCGCCGAGCAAGCGCTGGCCGCCGGCCTGCGGCCGTTGCTCGTCCCTTCGCGCTCGGTGGACCCGGACATGAAGGTGCTGTGGTCCGACCGGCACGTCGTGCGCCTTGGTGGCGGCCGGGCCATCTTCGAGGAGCAAGACGGCGTGATCTACCTGGCCATGGCGCTGCGCAACCTCGGCGCGGGCATCGCGCTGCTGCACGGGTGGTACCCGTGGCCAAGCCGGCAGTTCTCCCGCGAGCCGCACGTCCAGCCGTCGGAGTTCCGCCGGCTCACCATCGACCTGTACGTCCCGCCCGGCGACGCCGGCTACTGGGAGGGCGCCGTCCGCGACGAGGCCGACGATGCGCGCCCTGCCCTGCTCAAGGCGCTGGCCGACCGGGAGCCCATCACGATCGACCTGCTCTACGGCGACCAGGAAGGCGGCCAGCGCATGATCAGCCGCTTCGTCATCATGCCGGCCAGCACCACAGACGGATGGTATTGCCAGGGCTCCCGGCACTGGCACCTAGACCGCCCCAGCCCCCGCTAGCCTGGTGGTCGCGCGGAAATGGCGCAAGGTGGCTGCTGGCCCGGGGAGGGATCGCCGAAGGTGGCTGCGGTGGCGGGTGGCGACTCGGTGGCGGCTGGCCGCGACGTGGCCGTGTTCGCCGATCACGGGGGCGTCGCGGCCGGAGTGATCCACGGTGACGTGACTGTAGTGCAAGCGGGTTCAGCGGAGGCGGCGCGGCTGCCGGTATCGCTGCCTCCGAGGCCGCCGGCGCTGGCCGGGCGCGAGGACCTGCTCGCGGACCTGCACCGACTGCTAACCGACGGCGACGGGGTGCGGACGGTGCTGCTGACCGGTCTTGGTGGCATGGGCAAGACCAGCCTGGCCACTGAGTACGCGCACCAGCACCTGGCTGAGCTGGGCATCGCCTGGCAGGTCCAAGCCGAAAACCCAGTCGTGCTCGCGGTCGGCCTAGCCGAGCTGGCCGCCCAGGCCGGCGGTCGGGGCGTGGCCGATCCGCGCGACCCAGTCGCGTCCGCGCACGCGGTGCTGGCGGCCTGGCCCAGGCAGTGGCTGCTGACCTTCGACAACGCGCAAGGTGAAGAGGCGATCCGTCCGTTCCTGCCGCCGGCCGGGCGGGGGCGGGTGCTGATCACCAGCCAGAGCCAGCACTGGCCCGGCGCGCGCGTGGTAGACGTGCCGGTCCTAGACCTCAAGGTATCTGCCGGGTTCTTGATGTCCCAGGCCGGCGACCCTGACGCGGAGGCTGCGGCCGGGCTGGCGGATGAGCTGGGCGGGTTGCCGCTGGCGTTGGCCCAAGCCGCCGCTTATGCGAAGGCGGCAAACATCACCTTGGCCAGCTACCTGGACCTGTTCCGGCAGCGAAAGGCCGATGTGCTGGCCAGAGGCGAGGCACCCGGCCACCCGGCCACCGTAGCGGCCACGATCGGCCTGGCGCTGGCGCGGGTGGACGCCGACGCGCCAGCAGCGGGCGGGCTGTTGCGATTGCTGGCGTTCCTGGCCCCCGAGCCAGTCCCCCTTGATCTGCTCCTAGCCAGCCCGGCAGCCACCAGCGTGGAGCTGGACACGGACGTGGCCGAGGCGGTCAGGCCGCTACTGGGCGACCAGCTTGCCATCGGTGACGCGGTCAGCGCGCTGCGGCGGTACTCACTGGTCACCCCGACCACCGATGGCATGGTGCTGGTGCACCGGCTAGTACAGGCCGTTACCCGCGATCAGGTGCCGACCGCGCAAGCCGGGGCGTGGCGGCAGGCCGCCGACGGCCTGACTGACGCCGCGACCCCCACCAGCCCAGACC
>JASIBM010000266.1 GCA_030045175.1 Streptosporangiaceae bacterium
GGTGACGCAGAGCAGGGCGAGCGTCCAGGCGAGCAGCTCGACCGGCGTGGTGTTGCCCACGTGCATGGCGCCGAGGAAGACAGGGGCGCACGCCGTGGCGAGCGCCGCGAGCACCCGGCCGAGCCGGCCGGCCCCGAACAGCGCCGCGAACCTGGCCGCGGCGACCACGATCGCGCCGCCCGCGAGCGCCGGGATGATCCGGATCGCGGTCGGGCCCTGGCCGAGCAGGCCGGTGGCCTTGTCGAGCAGCGGCATGAGCGGCGGCTGGTCCACGTAGCCGAAGGCGAGGTGCCGCCCGGCCTCGATGAAGTACAGCTCATCTTGCATGAAGCCATAACGGCCGCTGACCGCGAGCTCGATCGCCACGAAGGCGGCGGCGATGACCCACGCGAGCGCGGGCACGCGATCGGACCGGGGAGCGCGCGCCCGCCGGGCTGGTGCCTGGTGCGCCGGCGCCCGCGGCGCCGCAGTGGCGACGGCCACAGCGGCCTGCGAGCTGATGGCGGCGGTGTCGTCGCACTGTTCCATCGCGATACCTCCTGCGTTGTCCGGTCAGCTGTCCCGCCGGGCGGGGCAGCTGCCAGAAAACTGATATCACAATGCTAGATCGTTGATAGACGGATGGCAAGCTGGCCGCCGTGCGCGCGCACCGCGGCCACCGCGCGCACCCCAGCTGTGTCTCCCAAGTCACGTCTAGCCCAGAAGTCACAGGAGTCACGACGCCCGGCCCGCCCGCCTGCCCGTTTCATCACCAGCGCGCCTTTTGTTCCGCGCGCCGCGCCCGCCGCCGACCTGGTGAATGTGACATTGGTCCGGATCGACCGGACCGATCCGCCATTCACCTGGCGAGAACGATCAAGGTCTGTGACGTGGGATAACCAAGTGGCGCGTGGGACAGTTCTGCCTGGACCCGGGTCGCGGTCTGGACCGGGGTCGCGGTCTGGACCGGGGTCGCGGCTTGGACCGGGGTCGCGGCCTGGACCAGGGTCGCGGCCGCTTACGGCGCGGTCAGTTCCAGGCGTGGCCTGCCGCCTTCGGCGGCTCGTATGATCTCGCCGATGATCTCGGCGGGCAGGCCGGTGTCGTAGGCGAGCGTGTCGAGGTCAACGCCGGTGCCTGCGAGCAGCTCGACGGCCTTGCCGAGCAGGACCGGGCCCTCCGCGGGGCCCAGGCCGCCGGGTTCGGGGTCGCCCCACTGGGCCAGGGTGATCATGCCGGTGCGGTAAGTGGCCTCACTGATGATGCCGAGCTTGCGCGCGCGGTAGACCAGCGCCTTCAGCGAGACCCCCCACCTGCGCTTGACCCGGTGCAGGCGCTCCCAGTCCAGCCGCCGGGGGAGCTCGGCGGAGATTTCGCCGCGCGGCATCAGGAACTCGGCGGCGAAATCCTGCGCCTGGTTCTCGACCACCCTGTTCCCGGGCTCGGCGTCGTGGTGCAGTACCAGGTGCCCGAGCTCGTGGGCCGCGTCGAACCGCGAGCGGGCCCGGTCGTCCTTGGCCGGGTTCAGGAAGACGAGGGGCCGCGACCCGTACCAGTTCGAGAACGCGTCGACCCGGCGGGACATCTCGGGAAGCAGCATGACCACCGTGCCGTAGGCCTCAAGGAGCCGCACGACGTGCGGCACCGGGCCGCTGCTGATCCCCATGAAGATGCGCGCCTGGCCCGCCGCGGCGGCCACGTCACCGGCGCCAGGGTCGGGCGGGAGCATGACCTGGGGGAGTCGTCCCAGGGGTAGTTCCGCGTATTTCTCTATCCCCGCCATCAGCCGCCAGGCGAGCTGGCCGAACGCGAGCGCCTGCTCCCGCTCCAGGTGCGTGGTCGCGCGAAGGCTGCGAAAGTGCGCGGTGCCCGAGGTGGCTGGCGCGGGGTGGCCGTGGGCGAAGAAGCCGGCCGGCATCCCGAGCGCCAGCGCCAGCTTGCCAAGCACGACGGGCGACGGGCGCGACTGACCCAGCTCGTACTGGCTGAGCGCGGCGGGCGTCACGCCGACCGCGGCCGCGAGCTCGTTCTTGCGCAGGCCGCGGAACTTGCGGGCAAGCGTGAGCTCGCAGGCGTCGAATGCCCGCGCGGTCGCGGCGAGCTCGGTCATGCGGCCCCGCCTGACCTGGGCGTGGCTCACGTCGCGACGTCCGGGCCGCCCGCCTCCCTGAGCGGCTCACGTCGGCCCACCTCGACATCGGGAAGCGGCAGCGCGTCGTAGCTAGGCCCGCGATCAGGCAGCGCGGCCGCCCCATCATCGGCCCGGCCGGCCGATCCAGGCTCGCCGTGAATGAGCGCCACGTCGAACCACGGCGAGCCGCCGTCCCTGTCGTCCCTCGGGATCCCGAGGTAGATCACGCACTTGCCGGTGTCCAGGTCGCCGGCGTGGACCAGCCGCAGGTGCCGCATCGGCGGGACGATCCCGTCGAAAGCGGCCATCCCGGCGTCCAGGTCGGCGTCGAGCGTGAGTTGCCTGGACGAGTTCTCGATCGCGCCGTCGAGCTTGGCGTCGCTGTCGTCCCACGAGATCGAGTTCACGCTCACGTCGCGGGTGGTGCCCGCGAGCTTGTACTGCCGCAGCACGTAGCCATCGCACAGGACCTCGAGCGCGGTCTCGACCATGCGGGCCCGGACTCCGGGCCGGTCCCTTAGTTGCGCGGCCGTCAGGTTGGCTATGTTCCTCGAGGTCGTGATCCCGAACGTGGTCTGGTCGTCACCGAGCACCGGGTCATACTGAGCGGCGTTCCTGGCGTAGACCGCGCTGACGATCTTGGTCATGACCGCGATCACGCCGCGCCGCTCCAGAACCTCTCGCGCGCGGCCCAGGCGGTCGTCCATGCGGCCGACGATAGCGTCAGGCACATTTTCGTGCGCCAAAATCAAGTACGACACGCCGCGCCCGTCCGGCAGGCCAGGCCGGCCTGCTTCAACGCTCGCAGTCCCGCAGGTTGCTTACCGCGTTCATCATGATCTTGGCGGCGGCCTCGGGACTGCGGGCATCTCGCATCTGGGTCTGGCTGAGAGCGTTGACGAGCTCGACCGCGAGCCTGATCGCCTCGGCGGGCGGATTCGCGAGCCGGGCTCGCGCCTCTGGCTCGAATAGCATCGCGGCCGAGGCGGCGGCCTGCCGTGCCCGCGCGAGCTGGCTGGTGGCGTCGGCGCCGGTGATCTCCGACGGCTCACGTACCCGGCCGGTCCGGTCCATGTCCACGTACAGGCCGCGCAGCTTGAGGTGGTCCGCCTCGTCCGCGGGCTCGCTCAGGGTGCACATGAGCTGCGTGACCTGCGCCGCGGGCATGGCGGCGAGCTTGGCCGCCAGTCCGGCCCCATCGAAAGGCGCCGCGGCGACCAGCAGTCCGCCAACGTGCTTGAGCTGGTGCCATTCCAGCATCCGGCCGACCGGTGCCCGCTTGCGCCTCGCCTGCGGCAGCATCGACAGGGCGGCCAGGGCCAGGGCCTTGCCGCACTCTTCGACCGTGAGCGCCGCCAGCGAGCAGGCCCGCGCCATGGAACCCGCGCCAGCCAGGATCTCGGCGTCGTGCAGGAGCCCTTGCGCATTGCGCGCGGCCGCGAAGGCACAGGCGGTGAGCTCGGTTCTGCCCGCGGCCTTGATGGCCCGAACGTCCACGCTGCCAGCCTAGCCAGCGGATTGCGCAGGGACGATCCGCCAGGCACTCGCGGCGCCCTCCGCCGGCGCGCCGGCGTTTGGGCGATGTCACCGGCGCCGGTCTAGATTGTTGCGCATGACTGCTTTCACAACTGCTGACATCCCTGACATGACGGGCAAGACGGTGATCGTGACCGGCGCCAGCAGTGGCATCGGGCAGGCGGCGGCGCGCGCGCTGGCCGGCGCTGGCGCTCACGTGGTGCTCGCCGTGCGCGACACAGAGAAGGGCCGGGCCGCCGCGGCGGCCATGCCGGGCGTGACCGAGGTTCGCGAGGTCGATCTCGCGAGCCTTGAGTCCGTGCGCGCGTTCGCCGCGGGCACCGATGGCAGCATCGACCTCCTGATCAACAACGCGGGGGTGATGGGGACGCCGCTGACCCGCACTGCTGATGGCTTCGAGCTGCAGTTCGGGACCAATCACCTGGGCCACTTCGCGCTGACCAACCTGCTGCTGCCGCGCATCACCGGCCGGGTCGTGACGGTGTCATCGGGTGTGCACCGGATCGGGAGCATCGACTTCGACGACCTCAACGCCGAGCGCAAGCCCTACCGGCCCTGGCGCGCCTACGGGCAGTCGAAGCTCGCGAACCTGCTGTTCACCGCGGAGCTTGCGCGGCGGCTGACCGCCGCGGGATCGAGCGTGCTCGCGACCGCCGCGCATCCGGGCTACGCGGCGACGAACCTGCAGTTCCATAGCCAGCGCGGGCCCGTCGACGTGCTATTCAAGATCGGGAACCGCCTGGTCGCGCAGGATCAAGATGGCGGCGCGCTCCCGACGCTTTACGCCGCCGTCGCCGACGTCCCTGGCAATAGCTTCGCCGGGCCGGGCGGGTTCATGGAGCAGCGCGGAGCGCCCAAGCTCGTTGGCCGCTCAGCCGCGGCGCAGGACGCCGAGGTCGCGCGCCGCCTGTGGCAGGTTTCCGAGCAGCTCACCGGCGTTCAGTTCCCGCTGGAGGCCGCGGCTGGCGGCCAGGCGGGTGACAGGTAACGGGGCCGCGATCTGATCGGCCGTCCGGTCCTCAAGGAATCCCGCATCCGGCAGCGGCAGCAGGCTCGTGGCTGGCGAGGTGTCCCGGTCGGGCACGGTCAGCCCGAGCGTGCCCAGGTCGGCCGTGCTCGCCCAGTAGACCCAGTGGGATGGGTTCCTCGTTATGGCCGCGCTCACCTCGGCGGCGCAGCGCCCGAACGCGGCCGCCGTGTCCCCGGTCACCTGGATCGGGGCGGAGATCTCAAGCACCTGGTGGCGGTAGTCGGCGGAGCGGTTCAGGAAGGCCATGAGCAACGGCGCGCCGGTCACCTGGGCGAGCGTCACGACCCCTGGCAGGAGCCTGGCGCGGCGCCCGAGGAACGGCACGTCGACGGCGCGGGTCAGGTCGCTGTCAAGCGGGGGCGCGTCGATCGCGATCGTTACCACCTCATTGGCTCGCAGCGCGGTGGCGGCCTGCGCGGCGACCTGGAACCGGCCAGACCATGGCTCGATATTCGGCCGGTGGCGGTGGCGCCGCAGCGGCCTGGCGTAGACAAGCTCCCAGAGCCGCCGCTCGGCGGATGACAGGCTCGTCGTGTACTTGTGCTGCCAGCGCCCGATGGTGGTGACCTGGAACCCGCTCGCGCCAAGCATCGAGAAGGCGCTGTCGTAGGAGCCGAAGTGGGCGCTGCACACGATCGCTCCCTTACCCCCGGCCAGCGCCGACTCCAGGTGCTCCCGCCCGCGGATCTCGACCAGCCTGCGCAGGGGTAGCCCGCCGCGCCGCAGTCGCATGACGTCGATCGCCTCGCAGGAGGCGAGCCTGAACCAGTCCCTGCTCACCTGCGCCGCTGCCGCCGGGCTGAGCTCGGCTCCGAGCACCTGCCGCAGGTTGCGCTCAAGCTCGGCGCGCTTCGCGGCCTGCCAGTGGTGGAGGCGGTCGCCACGCCAGCAGGCGAGGCGATAGCCCATGGGGGCAGGCAGGCGGGCCAGCACGGGCGCGGCCGCCGCCCAGTAGGTCACGCCCTCCGCACCGCGCAGCAGCCGCTGCGCCCGGCCGTTAGCCATGCGCGGCCTCCTGCTTCGCCGGCTTCCTTGCGCGCAGGTAGGAGCAGATGGCGTTCACGCTTGCGAAGTTCTCAGGTAGCAGGTCCGCGTCGCCCACCGTGATGCCAAACCGCTCTTCAAGGAAGACCACCAGCCTCAGCAGGCTAAGCGAATCGAGGATGCCGCTCTCGAGCAGTGACTTCTCGTCAGCCAGTGGCAGCATCGCCGGGTCCTGGACGAGCTCGCGGCTGATGTATTCGTTGATGACCGTCTCCATGCCTGCGCCTTTCTTGGGTTATGTCGAGTTATGTCTGTAGTGTCTGGCTACTGCCCGGCGAGGCCGACCCGGTCGACCTTGCCTGTCGACGTTCTCGGCAGGGCCTCGCGGAACTCGACCACGTCGGGCACCATGTAGCCCGGCAGCCACTGCCTGCAGTGGTCGAGCACGTCCTCGCGGCTGACCTCACCCGAGCCGTCCGTGGTGATGACCGCCTGGAGGCGGCTGCCGAGCAGCTCATCAGGCACCGGCAGCACCGCCGCCTCCCGGATGGCCGGATGCCGGTACAGCGCGGCCTCCACCTCCCCGAGCTCCACCCGGTAGCCGCGGATCTTCACCATGGCGTCCCGGCGGCCGAGGTAGGCGTAGTTGCCGTCCGGCTCGAGGGTGACCAGGTCGCCGGTCCGGTACACGAGCTCGTCGTAACCGGTACGGAACGGGTTCGGTACCAGTACCTCGCGGGTCTTGGCTGGCTGCCCCCAGTACCCGCGCATCAGCGAGGGACCCCGCACGTACAGCTCGCCTTCCTCACCGGGCGCCGACACCAGGCCGCCTTCGCCGCGGACGGCGAAAACCTCGGTGTTCGCGCAGGCCTTGCCGATGTGAACCGGTCCGGCGCCGGCTCCGCCTTGGGGCACCTCGAACGCCGTGCACACGTTGGTCTCCGTCGGCCCGTACCAGTTCAGGTAGCGGGCGCGCGGCAGCTCGGCCATCAGCCGGGCCAGGTACTTGGGCGGGAAAACCTCGCCGGCGAAGATCACCGTCCGCAGCCCCGACAGGTCGAACTGCGCCAGCTTGCCGAAGCAAGCGAGCAGCGTGAGGACCGAGGGCACCGAGTACCAGACGGAGATCCGCTCGCGTTCCAGCCACTGCGCGATCGAAACAGGGAAGGTGGCCGCCCCGTCAGGAAGCACCGCCAGGCAGGCGGTGGCGTGGCAGGTGGCGAAGACGTCGAAGACCGACAGGTCGAAGTGCAGCGGCGCGGGGCTGCAGACGCGGTCCCGCTCGGTGAGCCCCGCTGCTGCCGCTGCCCACTCGACGAACGTCAGCGAGTTGCGGTGGGAGATCATCACTCCCTTCGGGGTGCCGGTCGATCCCGACGTGTACAAGATGTACGCGAGGTCGGTCTCGATCGCCCGCTCCTCGCATGGCCCGGCCGATTCCGTGGCTGCCGCCGTCCATGGCACGATGGCCGCGCCCTGAGCCAGGGCGGCGGCCTGCGACTTCCTGGTCTCGTCGGTCAGGATCACGGCGGCGCCGCAGTCCCGCACGACGTAGCTGAGCCGTTCCGCCGGCGCCTTCGGGTCGAGCGGCACGTAGCAGGCCCCGGCCTTCAGCGCCCCGTATATCCCCGCTACCGAGTCGGCCGACTTGGCGGCGAGCACCCCCACCCGGTCACCAGGCGCCACGCCCAGCCGCAGCAGCGCCCTGGCCACCTTGTTGCTGAGCTGGTCAAGCTCGGCGTAGGTGAGCTGGCTGCCGTCAGCGGCTATCGCGGGCCTGTCCGGTCGCCGCGCCGCGGCCTCGGTCAGCAACCGTTGCAGCAGGTACGCCATCGCTCACAGCCCCAGCATCCGGGCGAGCACCACGCGCTGGATCTCGGAGGTGCCCGAGTAGAGGGTTCCGGCGACCGCGTCCCGCAGGTCGCGCTCGATGCCCGCGTCCTTCAGGTAGCCCATGCCCCCGTGGACCTGGATCGCGTCCTGGCTGGACCGCACCCACGCCTCGCTGGTGAACAGCTTCGCGGCGGCCGCCTCAGCCGGGGCGGACCTGCCCTGCTGCTTGAGCCAGGCGACCCGGTAGATCAGCAGCCTGGCCGCCTCCAGCCGCACGTACATGTCGGCCAGCTTGGCGGCCACGCCCTGGAACTTCCCGATGGGCTGGCCGAACTGCTCGCGCGTGCGCGCGTACCGGACGCACGCGTCTAGCTGGCGCCGCATCGCGCCGGCGGCGCTGGCGAACAGGCAGCTTCGCTCCCACTCCATGGAGGAGTTGAAGATGGCCATCCCGGCCCCTTCAGGCCCCAGCCGGTTCCCGGCGGGCACGAGGCAGTCGATCAGCGCCACCTCCCCCATGGGCGAGGTCCGCAGGCCCATCTTCTCGAGGCTGCTGCTCACCTTCAGCCCGGGCGTGGTGGCGTCGACGAGGAAGGCGGACAGGCCGGCCAGTCCTGGGCGGCCCGCCACCGAGGCGTAGACGAGCAGCACGTCGGCGACGGGGGCGTTGGTGATGTACTGCTTGCTGCCGTTCACCAGGTAGTGGTCACCCCGCCGCTCGGCGCGGGTGCGCATGCGCAGCGCGTCTGAGCCGGAGCCTGGCTCGGTCATCGCGTGCGCGCCGATGAGGTCCCCAGATACCAGTCCGGGCAGGTACGCCTGTTGCTGCTGCTGGGTGCCGAAGATAACCAGCGGCAGCTCGACGCTCCACAACTGCGCATTCAGTGAGAACAGTAGCCCGTTGTCCCTGCAGCCATATCCAAGGGCCTCCATGACGAGGGCCGCTGTGAGGACGTCGCTGCCCGCGCCGCCAAGCTCGGCGGGGATCGGCAGGCCCAATATCCCGAACTTGGCGCAGGCCCGCCACGCCTGGAGCGGGAACTCGCCCGCGTCCTCGCGCATCGCCAGGTCATGGTTGAGCTCGCGCCTGGCGAAGGCGACCGCCGCCTCGGCCAGCTCGCGCTGCTCGGCGCTCAGTCCGAAGTCCATTGTGTCTCCTTGTTGGTTCCCCGCTTAGTTCCCCGCCCGTTCGCGGTGGCTGCCGGTCCCGGTGGTCGTCCGATCCTGGATACGGCGGCCGCGGCCGTTCGCCACTTCGTTGCCGGGCGCTTGGCGAGGCGGAGCGCGGCGGCGTGCGCCTGCTGTTCGGCCTGATCGGCGAGCGGGGCCAGCGGGCCGAAGTCCTGGTAGCGGTGCGCGAGTGCCCGTGCCAGCAGGTGGTCGGCCAGCCACGGGTTCTTTGGCAGCACCGGCCCGTGCAGGTAGGTGGCGTACACCTCCCGGTAGCGTGCGCCCTCGGTGCCGTCCCGCCCGTTGTTGCCTGCCCCGGCGAGCACCTGCCCGAGCGGCGACGCCCCGCTGCCCAGGTAGGTGCGCCCGCTGTGGTTCTCGAACCCCGCCAGCCGGTGCTGCCTGCCCGAGCCGAGGTCGCACTGCACGGCCACGTGCCCGATGAAGCGAGTCGAGTCGCCCTCGGTGACCGCGTCGAGCACTCCAAGGCCCTGGATCGCAGGCCCGTCCGCAGGGGCGTAGTACCGGCCGAGTAGCTGGTAGCCCGCGCACACCGCGAGCACGACGGCGCCGTCTTCGATCGCCTCTCGCAGCGCGCCGCCCTTCTCGGCGAGGTCGCGTGCGGCCAGGGTCATCTCGCGGTCCTGGCCGCCGTGCAGCAAGATCAGGTCGGACTGGGCGAAGTCGGGAACCACTCCCACGTCGGCCTCTGTCACATGGCAGCCCATCCCGCGCCACAGGCAGCGCTGAATGAGGGCACGCAGGTTTCCCCTGTCACCGGCCACGCTGAGCAGCCTCGGATAGAGATAGCAGATGCGAACCGTGATGGCTGCTGGCGCCATATCGTCACTCCTCCCAGGAAGGCGGCACCCAGCCGCGTCGCTGCATGACGCCGCGGAGCTCGCGCATAGGGGTGTAACCAGCGAAGATGTACAGTGCCTCATCCGGTGGCGCCTGGGTCAGCGCCGCGTGCAGCGCCGCCGGGCGACCTGGCACCACCCGCATGACCTCCGGCGGCGCCCCCGCGTACCTGAACCGCAGCGCGACCTCCTCCGCCCGGGTCCCGCTGATGACCAGGCTGGCCAGCTCCGGCGCAAGTCGCTCCAGGTCCACGTCCCAGAGCCAGGCGAAGTCCTCGCCGTCGACCACGGTGTTGCTGTGCGCGGCCAGGACGTGCTTGCGGCCGGGCCTGCGTAGCACCTCGTGCAGGGTGGTGTTGTAGGACGTCGGGTTCTTGACGAAGGCGAGCACCACCTGCCGCTCGCCTGCCTTGATCTCCTCCAGGCGGCCGAACGCCGTGCGCAGGCTGGCCATGGCGCGCTGCGCCTGCGCGGCCTCGGGCAGGCTGGGTAGCGACGCCATCGCGCCGGCCAGCGCGGCCACCGCGTTGTAGACGTTGTGCAGCCCGGGCAGGGGCACCGGCAGTGGCATGGCGCCCGCGGGCGTGTCGATGGTGATCTCGGACCCCGCCTGCGGCGATGGCCTGATGGACGTCACGGCGACGTCCAGGCCCGGCCGGGCGTACCCGCACTCCGGGCACTGGTAGTCGCCGAGGTGGGACACGTGCACGGCGCGGTAGGTGAGCAGGTGCTCGCAGCGCGCGCAGCGGATGCTGTCCGCGGCGTGCTCTGGCACCCGCGTGCCTGACGTGTCGGTCCTGATGCCGAAGTACACGCGGCGGGCGCTGGCCCGGGGAGCGAGGCTGGCCACCAGCGGATCATCGCCGTTGAGCACCACGGTGGCGGACGCTGGCAGCGCCTCGATGCTGGCCTCAAGCCCTCGCGCCATCGCGTGCAGTTCACCGAAGCGGTCGAGCTGGTCACGGAAGATGTTGGTGATGAGGAACGTGTCCGGCGGCACCTCCCGCATCACCAGCCGCACCGTCGCCTCGTCGACCTCAAGCAGCAGCAGTTGCGCGTCCATCCGGCCCCGCAGGTCTATCCCGCGCACCGCGGCCGTGATCACGCCCTGCAACAGGTTGGAGCCAGACCGGTTCTGGGTGACCCGCAGGCCGCCGCCGTGTGCCAGGGCGGCCAGCATCCGGCAGGTCGTGGTCTTGCCGTTGCTCCCCGTGACGATCACCTTGCGCGCGTCGCTCGCGGCCGCGACCTTCTCAAGGACACGGGGGTCGATCCGGCGGGCTACCGTGCCAGGGAAGCTCGTGCCGCCGCCGGCCCGCAGCATCCTGGACGCGGTCCCTGCCACCTTGCCCGCCCCGAGCGCGAGCGCGAAGCGCGCCTGCGCGGACAAGGGGACGTGCGGCTTGCCCTCGCCGGGCTCGGCCGCCTGGTAGCTGGCTATGAAGCGCACCTGGCGTCCTCCTCCACCCGCGGCGACGCCTGGCCGCTCCCCTGATCCCCGGCGAGCCGCGCCGCCGCGAGCGGCGGCGCGCCGGACCGGACGCGGCGGTGGCCGGCGTCGGTGACGGCGTCCACGATGGCCCGCACGTGGCCCTGATCGAGGGCGTAATGCAGGGCGCACGACCGCAACGCGTACCGGCCGCGGATGTCCGTCCCGGCCAGGAACGCCCTGCCGCCGACCTGGAGGTCCATCGTGATCGCCTGGTTCAGCAGGTTCAGGCCAGCCTCGTCGCCGCGCAGGCCGGCCGGCACGTACCTGAAGCACACGGCGGTCAGCGGCCCGGTCGCCAGTAGCTCCAGGTCCCCGCTCGCCTCGACGAGGTACTCCAGGTAGCGCGCCAGGTCGATGTGCCTGCGGACGTGATCGGCCAGTCCGGCCCTTCCGGCCTGCTGCATGTTCCACAAGGCCTTGAGCGCCCGCCCGGAATCCCTGGTCTGCTCGGCGCTGCGATGGGAGTACCAGACCTCGCCAGCGAATCCCTGACCCGCGGGGAGGCTGAGGTAGGAGGGGACGAGCTTATAGGTGTCCTGCAGCAGCGAGCCCTGCCGCACGATGGCGCAGCTGCAGCCGATGGCCACCGCCAGCCACTTGTGCGGGTCGAGTGCGACCGAGTCGGCCTGTTCCAGCCCGCGGTACCAGTGCGCGAGGCGCGGGTCGAGTACCCCGAAGGCGCCGTACGCGCCGTCCACGTGCAGCCAGAGGCCCTCGTCGCGGCAGAGCCCGGCGAGGGCGCCGAGCGGGTCAATGGCGCCGGTCTTCACGCTGCCCGCATTCGCGGCGACCAGGAAGGGGCGGTGCCCGGCCTGGCGGTCAGCCGCGATCGCCGCGCGCAGGTCGGCCACGTCCATGCGGAAGTCCGGGCCGGCCATTACCTTGCGCGGCGCGCCGAGCCCGAGGGTGAACGCGGCCTTCTCAAGGCAGGAATGGCCCTCCGCCGACATGTACATGGTGAGCCTGGGATGCCCGTGCAGGCCCTCGGCCCGGATGTCCCAGCCGTTGACGCGGGCTGCCCAGTACCGCGCGACCTCCAGGCAGTGCCTGTTGGCGTCCGATCCGCCGCTGAGCAGGACCCCGTCGCTGCCGCCGGTTGGGAAGCCAATGAGTTCCATGAGCCAGCGGATAACCGTTCGCTCCACGTATATGGCGGCGTAGTCGCCGCCAGTCCCGCTCGTGTTGGTAACCGCCGAGGCAAATGCCGCGAGCATGCTCAGCTTGGATGCGGCCGGATCAACGAAGGCAGCGAAGCGCGGATGATTCTGGCCACGGCCATATGGCAGCACTAGCCGAAGAAAGTTTTCAATTATATCCTCGGGACGCATTCCCTCGGCGGAAAGGCTCATTACCTCTAGCTCTCGCCTTATCTGGTCTGGCAGCGGGCGATAGACCGGCCCTGTCGGGAGTTCGTCCAGGTAGGTGGCCAGTGTGTCGACAAGCTGGTGCCCCAGCCCGCGGAAGGCCGCGTCGTCCATCGAGAACGGCGAGGGCGCTGCGGCGTAGTCCACGGCGGCGTGACTCTCGGTGCGGCAGGCGGCGTCAGGAGAGATAACCGGTCCCATGGATGGGTGCACCTCACAGTCCAGGAATACAGCTCTCATGAACGCTGTTTTCGCGTGTTAGCGGCCATTCCCGCGGCTAGCTACTAGTAAACAGCACGGCTTATTAATGACTTAAGAAAGAATTTGTAATGAGCACGCCCGGGGCGTGTGCCGTGGACGCCGGCCGCGGGGGTGTCGTCCGCCGGACGTGGGTATGACGCCATCCTCGGTCTGCTCAGCGGAAGGAACACTCCAGTGAAAGCGCGGATTGACGCCGGCCTCTGCCAGGGGCACGGGCGCTGCTACGACCTCGCCCCCGGCCTGTTCGGTGCGGACGAAGAGGGTTACGGGCAGGTGCTCAGCGACGGCGCCGTGCCGCCTGGGCAGCAGGACGACGCCCGCCGCGCGGCGCTCAACTGCCCCGAGCGCGCGATCGCGCTGATCGAGGGGCCTGACGAGTGAGCATGGAGTACCGCTTCGCCCAGAGCCGCTGGCGCAAGCGCGACGGGGAGTCCCTGGGCATCCGCAGTGAGATCGTCACGGATCCGGTCGTGAACTGGGCGACCGACTTCTCTCACATGGACCCGCAGTGGGCCGCCGACCCCTACCCGATCCAGGACGAGCTGCGCCAGCGCTGCCCGATCGCCCGCACCGGCCGGTTCGGCGGCGCCTGGCTGCCGACTCGCTACGGCGACGTCGCGGCGATCGCGCACGACCCCGAGAGCTTCTCGTCCCGGTCGATCATCATGGGCAACTTCCGGCCGCCACGCGAGCTGGCGCCGGTCGGCGGCTCCCCGCCCATCTGCTCGGACCCGCCGTTCCACCACGACGCGCGCAGGCTACTGCTCCCAGCGTTCACCAAGACCGCGGTGAGCAGGCACGAGCAGGCCACCAGGGCGTACTGCCATTCGCTCATCGACGCGCTCGAAGGGCGCGACGTGGTCGACGCCGCGCGCGACTACGCGCAGCACATCCCGGTGCGGGTGATCGCCGACATGCTCGGCTTCCCGGTCCAGGACGGGCCGCAGTTCCGCGAGTTCGCGCAGGACACCCTCGAAGGGATCAACCGGCCCGCGCAAGAGCGCGTCACCCGGATGTCGGCGCTGTTCTACTACCTGCTCGGGCAGGTTCAGGACCACATCGGCAACCCGCGCGACGACCTGACGACCTTCTTGATCAACGCCGAGCTCGGCGGCCGCAAGCTTGACGTGTCGCACGTCGTCGGCGCGATGACGCTGCTGCTCATCGCAGGCACCGACACGACGGCGAGCGCGATCGGCGCCTCGCTGTGGCACCTCGCCCGCAGCCCGGGGGACCGCGCGCGCATCGCAGCTGAGCCTGAGCTGCTACCGACGGCGATCGAGGAGTTCCTGCGCGCCTACGCCCCGGTCACCATGGCCCGGCTGGTCACGCGGGACATGCACTTCCATGGCGTCGACATGACGGCCGACGACTGGGTGCTCGTGTCGTTCCCCGCGGCCAACCGTGACCCGGCGCAGTTCGAGCGGGCGGGCGAGGTGATCATCGACCGTGAGGTCAACAGGCACGCCGCGTTCGGCCTCGGCATCCACCGCTGCGTCGGCTCGCATCTCGCGCGCCTTGAGCTTCGCGTCGCGCTGGAGGCCTGGCTCGCGCGGATCGGCGACTTCACCCTGGCAGATCCGGCGGCGGTCACCTGGTCAGCCGGCCAGGTCCGCGGCCCGCGGACGCTCCCGGTCCGCATCAGCCGCGCCCGGCGCTGACCGGATCTCGTCGATCAGGTGCCGCGGCACCGTGAAGTCGTCGAACCACCGGCCGCCGAAGGGCCGTCGCACCGGCACGATCTGGTCGGTCGAATAAGCCAGGATCTTGCGGTTGTAGATACGAATCTCGGCTCGCAGGGTTGCTGGCAGCGTCCCGTCGAGCAGCAGGGCTCTTTCCATCTCGCCGAGCAGATACTGGGTTTCGTCGATGGTCAGGAGAATGGCTTGGCAGAACTCGACCGGCAGTACCCCGTGCTCACCCTTGATCTCCACCAGGCGGGCAATCGCCTCGTAGGACACGTCCTGTAGCTGGCGCCGGTCCAGCCAGCGTGTCTCGTAGTTCAGCCGCCGGTGCCACAGCGGTTCCACCATGGCCTGGCGGTGTTCTTCTAGCGTGCGGTGGAAGATGCGGTAACCGTGCCGCTCCGGCTCTTCGAAGAACCGGCACCCAGGGTCGAGGAACGGCACCATCGGGCAAATGAGGGGCAGCGCGTCCCACCCTCCGAACTTGCGGATCAGCCGCTCAGAGTACGCGATGGTGTCCAGCACGGACTTACGGTCCTGGTAGGGCATGCCGATGAAGAACCAGATCATGATGCCTCGTACCCCGGCGTCCAGGGCGCGCGGAATCCAGTCTTCCATTTCCGCCATCGTGTAGGTCCCGCGGCCGGCCGCCGCGCTTATCTTCGGGTCGTGTGACTCTGGCGAGAGCATGATGTAGGCGGTCGTTGACTCGCCCATCTTCCTGAGCGTATCCGGCGGCGTCAGGTTGAACTGCTCGAAGAAGACGCTGTGATAGCCGGCCTCGTGCACCGCGTCCAGGTACCGGTGCATGCGCACCTTGTTCTCCGAATAACACTGAAGCGCGTATATCGAGGTTCGCTCCGCCGCCTCTTTCATTGTGCGCAGCTCATCGACGATGAGGTCATCGTCCTTCTGGATCAGGGTCTTGCGCACGCCCATGATGTTGCGGTACGCGAACCGGGACCCGCCGCACCAGCCGCAGTCGTGCGCGCACCCGGTGTTGGGCAAGGTCATGATGAGCTTGGATGCCGACGGCCCCGCCTCGGGGGTCTCGCGATAGTACGACCAGTCGTTGCGCGCGTCGTTGTACCGGGTGGCGGGCTTGTGCGTGAAGCCAGTCGCGTGCACCTCGCGGGCGTCCTTGTACAGCAGGTTCGGTATGGAGCGGAAGTCCCTGCTGCCTCGCCTGACCCTCGCGACGAGCTCGGTGACCGGTTCGAGGGTGTCGTAGCCCTGGACGACGATATCGACGCCCGGGTACCCGATCAGCTCGGTGGCGTAGTAGGTGGCCGAGATGCCGCCAAAGATGATAAGCGCGTCCGGGTGCACCTGCTTCAGTATGGCCGCCAGCTCGATAGAGCCGTGACATTGCGTCATCCAGTGCAGGTCGAACCCGAAGATCGGCGCCTCCAGGCGGCCGAGCAGCCGCTTGATATCCAGGTCGGGGTGCATGAGCATCAGCGAGGCAATGTTCACGATCTTCGCGTCGAATCCGTGGTCGGCAAGCCGCTGCTTGATCGAGAACCAACCGATCGGGTACATCTCGTAGACCGACGTGACATTGACGCTGTCGCTGTCACTCAGGTAGGCGAACAGCATGTCGTCGCGCTCGCGGAAGTCATAGACGCTGGGCGCGTGCAGCAGGAAGAGGTCAGCCTCAAGCCGCGACATTGTCTGCTGATCCATCGTGTTAAGAATCCCTTATATCGTAGATCGAGCGAGGTGAGGCGTCCGCCTCAAGAACACTATTCGTGCCAACGGCAATTCCCGCAGCATGCGGGCGGCAAACCGGGCTGGCCAGCGCGTCGGCAGGGTAAATCCTTGTCGTTCGCTGGTGTGGTGATGTGGCCGGCGGGTAAGGCGCTGATGCGACCAGATCGTGACCGCCGAGCAGGGGAGCGGGAATGGGCAAGCAGCCGCCGAACACGACCACCGACGCCGGTATCCCCGTGACCAGCGATGAGTACTCGCTCACGGCCGGCGCCGCCGGCCCCTTGCTGCTGCAGGATGCCTACCTGAATGAGAAGCTGGCGCATTTCGTCCGCGAGCGCGTTCCCGATCGCGTGTACCACGTCAAGGGTGGCGGGGCATTCGGCTATTTCGAGGTGACCGAGGACGTCAGCCAGTGGACCAAGGCCGCCTTCCTCGGCCAGGTGGGCAAGCGCACGCCGCTGTTCGTCCGCGTCTCGATCGTGGCCGCGGAGGAAGGCGCCCCGGACTCGAGCCGTGACGTTCGCGGCTTCGCCGTCAAGTTCTACACCGAAGAAGGCAACTACGACATCGTCGGCAACAACACGCCGGTCTTCTTCGTGCGCGACCCGATGAAGTTCCCTGACTTCATTCACTCACAAGAGCGCCTGCCGGACACCGGCATCCGCAGCAACAACATGCAGTGGGACTTCTGGTCACTTTCCCCCGAGTCCGCCCACCAGGTGATGATCTTGATGAGCGACCGTGGGACCCCGCGCACCTGGCGGCATATGCACGGCTATGCCAGCAGCACCTACCTGTGGGAGAACGCGGCGGGTCAGAAGTTCTGGGTCAAGTACCACTTCAAGACCGAGCAAGGCATCCAGAACATGACCGAGGCCGA
>JASIBM010000267.1 GCA_030045175.1 Streptosporangiaceae bacterium
AAGAACCACGACGCGCTCATGGCCCAGGGCAACACGCACATCTTCGCCACTGGCGTCAGCTTCGGCGGCGAGTACGTGGTGCATCCGCCGCTCGGCAAGATCTTGATCGCGGTGGGCGAGTGGATGTTCGGCCTCACGCCGTTCGGGTGGCGGTTCGCCGTCGCGCTGATCGGGACGCTGTCGATCCTGCTGACCGCCCGGATCGCCAGGCGGCTGACCAGGTCCACGCTGCTCGGCTGCGTGGCCGGCCTGCTGATGGCGCTCGACGGGCTTGAGCTCGTGCTCAGCCGCACCGCGATACTCGACATCTTCGTGATGTTCTGGGTGCTTGCCGCGTTCGGCATGCTTGTGCTCGACAGGGACGCGTCGAGGGCGCGGATCGCCGACGCCGCGATGTCAGCCAGCGGCGCCGAGCTCGCCGGGGGCGGGCCGAGGCTGGGGATCAGGTGGCGGCGCGTGCTCGCCGGGATCTTCCTCGGCTGCGCGTGCGCGACCAAGTGGGACGGCATCTGGTACATACTCGCGTTCGGGGGCCTGGCCATCGCGTGGGATCTCGGCGCGCGCCGCGCCGCCGGATACCGCGCCCGCCTCGACGGCGTGCTGCGCAGTGACGTCAAGTGGCTGCCGCTCACCTTCGGCGTGATCCCGTTCGCCACCTACCTCGCGTCCTGGAGTGGCTGGTTCGCCAGCCCGTACGGCTACGACAGGAACTGGGCAGCCGAGAACGGCAACCACACGCCGATCTGGTCAGCCCTGGACTCGCTGTACCAGTACAACCGCGAGATGCTCGGCTTCGGGCTCGGCTTGCACGTCCAGACCGGCTACGTGTCGCGGCCGTGGAGCTGGCTGGTCCTCGCCAGGCCGGTCTCGTTCTTCTGGGCGACTCCGAAGGGCTGTGGCAGCACCTGCGCGCAGGAGGTGCTCGCGATCGGCACGCCAGCCATCTGGTGGGCGTCGATCCCGGCGCTGGTGTTCTGCCTGGGCTGGTGGATCTGGCGCAGGGAGTGGCGAAGCGGAGCGTTGCTGCTCGGCGTCGCCGCCGGATGGTTGCCGTGGTTCTGGTATGCCTTGCACGACAACCGCACCGAATATTACTTCTACGCGATCGTCTTCTTGCCCTACCTCGTCATGGCCATCACCCTGGGCCTCGGGGTGATACTCGGGCCCGCCGTGGCCGAGCCAGGCCGGCGGGCCGTCGGGGCGATCGTCGTGGGCGCGTACCTGCTGCTCGTGCTGATCAACTTCGCCTACCTGTATCCCGTGCTCGCCGCCGTGCCGATCCCGCACGCCTTCTGGCAACAGCGAATGTGGTTCTCTAGCTGGATCTGATACACCTCTTCCCGCCCGGCTCGCCTTCGGCTCGATCGCGCATGTACCCCGCTCGCTCCAGCACGCGGCGGTACGACGCCGTGACCCGCGCGTGATATGTTCAGTTCTTACCAGCACTAGGGACCGCGATGACCCCCGAACCACGGCCTACGGGCACCGATGGCGAGTTCGAGCGGCAATTGCTCCCATGTCTCGGCCAGCTCTATCCGGCGGCGCTCCGGCTGACCAGGAACGCAAGCGACGCGGAAGACCTGGTGCAAGAAACGCTCACCAAGGCGTACAGCGCCTTTCATCAGTTCAGCCCCGGCACCAACATGCGCGCGTGGCTACACAAGATCCTGGCGACCACGTTCATCAACGGCTACCGCAAGAGCAAGCGCGAGCCCGCCCTGTCCACCGACGCGGACCTCAGCGACGCGCGGCGGCCGGGCGGTGATCCGCTGAGCCCGCTGATGCCGTCGGCCGAGTCAGAGGCGCTCGACCGGATGGCGGACTCCGATGTCCTGCGGGCGCTGCGGGATCTTCCCGAAGACTTCAGGACGGCGATCTACCTCGCCGACATCGAGGGCTATCCCTATCGCGAGGTGGCTCGGATCATGGGCACCCCGATCGGGACCGTCATGTCGCGCCTGCACCGTGGCCGTGACCGGCTGCGGCGCGCGCTCGCCGCGTACGATCCCCGGATCAGGTCGGCGCCAGCGACCGCCTAACCAGCGACCGCCATCGCGACCGGCCGCGTTCATGATCACTAATTCCGTCGGCAGGATCCGCGCGGCAGCACGCGTGATCATGCCGGATCGCTCCGGGGTACCTGTCAGCCAGCGCTGTAGAGGCTGAGCAGCACCGACGCGATTCGCCACCGCCCGATCAGGTGCATCCTCGCCACGGCCCGCGTCGCGACGATGTCGGCCGGGGTCGGCGGGCCAGGTGCGGGTGGTTGCAGCCAGCGGATCGTCCAGACCCGCGTCACGCCGTGCAGCCTGGCGGCGAGCACGGAGGCACCGACCGGCAGGCCACGCAGCGTGGCCGAGGCGACCGGAGAGACCCCGAGCCCGATGTTTCGCAGGTGCGCGAACGGGCCAGGGTACGCCATGGCGACGATGGCGGCGTCCCACGGCAGGTACAAGACAGCGTCACCAGGTCGCTCGTGGGCGGCGATGACGGCGGCGACCGCTCGCAGGTTGTCGGTCCGCGAACCCGCTTGCCTGATCTGGATCTGCGGGCCGACGACGGCTACGACGATGATCGCCGCGATCACCGCAGCGGGAGCGACAGCCAGCGCGCGTCCCGGCCAAGTCGTCACCGCCCGGCCGCGCGCGGCCACGGCCCTGGCGGTGGCATCGACGAGCCAGATCAGGCCCGCCGCCATCAGCAGCGAGAGCGCCGGCAGGCAGAACATGACGTACCGCTCAACGTAGACCGGATGCGCCAGGGACGCCGCGATGAGCACCGCGGGCGGCAGCACCAGCCAGGGCAAGGTGACCACGGCCAGCGTCAGCCCACGGCCACGGCGGATGCCGCGTCCGGCTATGCAGCCGAGCCAGCCGAGCAGCACCGCCACGGGGATGAGCAACGTGGC
>JASIBM010000268.1 GCA_030045175.1 Streptosporangiaceae bacterium
CAGCATCGACAGATCCTGTATCGGGCTGGCCGGATCCAGATGCTGCCACTCGGCCATGAGCCCGGATGACTCGGCCTGCACCTGCGCCGTCTGGGCGATCACGCCGATCCCGTATGGGTTCGCGAACGTGCCCGCAAGCGCCGCGACCGCGGCAGCGCCACACCACAGCCCGGCGCGAACAGTGCTAGGCCTGATCACGAGCAGCACCGCGCAGGCCGCGGCCACGGCGACGCCGAGCAGCGAGGCGGCGTGCAGGTTGACCCAGATCGCGCACGTGATAGCCACCCAGGCGACGGACCAGATGTCGTGCCGGAGGCGCGCGAAACTAGCGCCACGCCGACCTGGGGGGACGACCCCCCTGGACCCCCCGCTGGGCCGGCCTTCGGCGATCCGCCGGAGCAGCATGACCAGGATCAGGAAGGCGATGTAATCGGCCAGTTGCGGGCGCGCCGTCAGCCAGCCGATCAGCAGCGGCGATCCGAGGAACAGCGACGTCCCGGCGACCGCCGGGCTGGCGCCTAGCATCCTGGCCAGCGTCAGCGCCAGGGCCGCGATCACCATGACCAGCCCGGCGCACGCCCAGGCCACCCCGGCCAGGCCCGCTACTCGGTAGGCGAGCGCGTCCACGACATTGAACGCCCAGGAGTTGAGCGTCCACGGCCTGCCGTGCGCCGTCCAGGAGAACGGGTCGGTGGTCGGGATGGCCAGGTGCGCGATCGTGAGCTGGCCGGTGCGGATCTGCCAGAACGTGTCCGCCTCGGCAAGCTCCCCGGCGCGGATCACCGCGAGCGGCACGAACGCGAGCCAGGCGAGCAGCCAGGGCCTGCTGGTCGCCCACGTCAGCCACCTCCGGGCGGCCGTTGCCTCGCTCGCTGCAGGGGGTTGCGGGGGGTCGCCCCCCCGGGCTAGCACTGCGGGGGGTTGCGGGCCATCGGGGTCTGGGGTGTCCCCAGGGGACGCAGTGTCCCCCCGGGCTAGCACCGCTGGCGGAGGCGGCGGGTCGGCTACCTCGGCGATGCCGGCGTCGCCGGATGGTAGCGAGGTCATCGCGTCATCCGATCCGCGCGCCAGCGCCGCCCGCGGCGAGCATCCCGATCAGGGCGCCGGCCAGCAGGTAGGGTCCGAAGCAAAGCTGGGTGCGCAACGTCGCCCGGCGCAGGGCAAGCAGGACAAGCCCGGCGATGCCTGCGAGCAGGAAGCCGAGCGCGGCCCCGGCGATCAGGATGGGCCAGCCGAGCCAGCCGAGCGCCAGCCCCACCAGGACCGCCAGCTTGATGTCCCCGCCGCCGAGCTGGCCCGGTCGCACGAGCGCGAGCAGCAGGAAGCAGCCGCCTAGCGCCAGCCCGCCGAGCAGCGCTCGTACCAGCGCGCCGCCGGAGTGCCCGATCACGGCCGCCACGCCGAGCAGCCCGACGAGCAGCGGGATCGCCGGCAGGGTCAGCCGGTCTGGTAGCCGGTTCACGGCCACGTCGATGGCGGACAGCGCGACGCCGAGCACGCCTAGGAAGGCGAACGCGATGACGTCGGGCTGCGCGGCGAACCTGCCGAGCAACAGCGCGAGCACCGCCGCGGTGATCAGCTCGAGCGTCGCCGGGCGGCCGAGGCTGCCCCCGCAGTGCCCGCACCTGATGACAAGCCAGCGGTGCAGTGGAGTCGCGCACCGCGCGCAGGCAGCCCGCTCGGCCTCACCGCGCGCCACCGAGAGCCTGAAGACGGGGCCGCGCAGCATGGCGCCGGCCACCAGGCCCGCCACCCCGCCCGCGACGGCCCACGCCAGGTTCATGCCGCCTCACTGTAGGCGAGCGCCGCTGCGCCGGCCCGCCGCCTGGTCCAATCTCGTGACCCAATCTGACCGGTCGGCTCGCTGTGTCAGCCGATCGGCTGACGTGTCCGTCGGACGGTCAGATTCGTCCGGCCGTTGGCCCGAATTTCCGCGGTCACGCGCCGGGAGCCGGCCGGATGTGTGAAGCTCGCCACCGAGTGGCTGGGACCCGCCGGCCGCCGTGGGGAGGGGAATCCTCGATGCTTAAGTTCTTCGTTTCGGCAGTGAACTACCTGACCGCGCCGCTGCGCCGGGACGACCAGGGTGCGACGGCTGTGGAGTACGGCCTGATCGTGGCGCTGATCGCGGCGGTCATCGTCGTGGTAGTCGGCCTGCTCGGCACCAAGGTGAGCAGCGCGTTCAACGCTGTCCTCACCGCCATGTAACTGTCAGGGCGTTGTCCGCTGGCCGGACGCGCGCTGCCTGCGGTGCAGGATCGCGCGACGGATCGGCGGTGTCACGGCCGTGTGGAAAGGGGGTCGGCCGGCATGTTTGAGAGTGTTGTGATGCCAAGCCGAGTGCTCGCGCGCGGCTACCTCGCGGTGCTCAGCGGGGCGGTGACCGCACCAGCTCGCCGAAATCGGCCGCACACGTGACAAGGCGTTGGATCAGGTCAGCGGACCGGGGCGCGGCAGCGGTCGAGTTCGCGCTCGTGCTGCCGCTGCTGCTGTTGCTCGTCTTCGGGATCGTCGACTTCGGGCGCGCGCTGAACGCCCAGGTCACGCTCACCCAGGCCGCGCGCGAGGGTGCCAGGCTCGACGCGCTCAACCAGCCGGACGTGGTGAGCAGGACGCAAGCCGCAGCTACGGGTCTGTCCGGCGTCACCGTCACCGAGGTCGCGACCTGCCCGGTCGGCGGGTCTGCGGGAGATACCGACGCCGTGGTCAAGGTCAGCTACCAGTTCAGCTTCATAACGCCGGTTGGCGCGATAGCCGGATTCTTCGGTGGCGGGGGATTCGGTTCCCCGGTCACGCTTTCCGCCCAGGGAGTCATGCCATGCGAGTCCTGATCCGGGGCCTGGCCCGCCCGATGCTCAAGCTGATAGGGCAAGACGACAGGGGCGCGATCGGCGTCCTGGTCGCCATCTTGATCGGCTCCGGGGTTCTGCTCGGCCTTGGCGCCATGGTCGTCGATGTCGGGCAGATCTACTCCGAGCGCGCCCAGCTACAGAACGGCGCCGACGCCGGAGCGCTCGCCGTGGCCAAGAGCTGCGCTTCGGGTACCTGCACGCCAAGCGTCGCGACCCAGTATGCCGACGCGAACTCCGCTACCGGCACCGCCGCGGCCAACCTGGTGTGCGGGTCTGGCGGCAGCCTCGGCGCGTGCCCGCCGAGCACCGGGGCGATCACCGACTGCCCGCCCGCCCCGGCCGGAGTCGACTACGTCGACGTGCACACGTCCACGCTGATGCCTGACGGCTCCACCTTGCTCCCGCCGGTATTCGGCAGGGCGATAGTCGGCAACCAGAACTACAACGGGACCACGGTGTACGCCTGCGCGCAGGCGGAGTGGGGACCTCCGTCTGCGGCGAGCGGGCTGGCCGTGACGATGTCGTCCTGCGAGTGGAATCAGGCGACCAACGACGGGACCGAGCTCGCGCAGCCACCGCCGTACCCGCCGAACACGGCGCCGTCGCCGTCGATCGACCGCGTGCTTGAGCTGAACAACATGTCGAATCCGGGCTGCCCCAACATGGGGGGCGCCGTCGACGAGTTCGCCTGGACCGACGACCCGGGCAACGACTGCCAGACCGGCGTCATCAGCGGCACCTACGACGACGCGGGGACCGACGGCATCCCGTCGGCTTGCGAGTCGGTATTCGAAGCGGCGCAGGCCAACCACACCGTCGTGTTCCTGCCCGTCTACGTCTGCGACCCATCGGCAACAGGCGAAGGGACGACCTACACCCTCGAAGGCTTCGCCGCGTTCGTGATCACCGGGTATCACTTCTCCGGCTTCTCCGCGTCCGACTGGCTCGACCCCTCGAACAACTGCACAGGCTCGGATGAGTGCATCAACGGCTACTTCACCCAGGCCTTGTCCACGACACCTGGCCCGATCGGGGGTACGGACCTGGGCGCGGACGTCGTCCAGCTCACCGGCTGAGGCTGCTGGTGGCTGGCTGGCCGTCCCGGCCGCCACCAGAGCACAGCCAAGGACAGCACAACGAAGCGGAGACCGATCTTGTCACGTCGGATACTGACCATAGCCCTGGCGATCGTGGTGGCCATGATCGGCGTCGTCATCGTGCTGATCTACGTCAAGGGCGCAGACCAGCGGGCCATCGCCGGCCAGCAGGCGGTGACCGTCCTGGTCGCGACGCAGCAGGTGCCCGCGGGCACCACGGCGGGCACCGCGCTGAGCGAGGGCCTGATCAGCGCTGAGCGCGAGCCCGCGCATTCGGTGCCTTCAGACGCCCTGGCATCGATCACGCCCGCCCTGCGCGGCCTGGTGTTCAGCTCGACCCTCCCGTCGGGTCAGCTCTTGCTGCGCCCGATCCTGGTGACCGCCGTCCAGGCGGCGACTGGGCTGCCGATCCCGTCAGGCAAGGTGGCCGTGGCGATCCAGATGTGCGTGCAGAAGGCGGTGGCTGGCTACATCCAGGCCGGGTCGCAGATCGCGATCTTCAACACCTTCTATAAGGCCCCGGCAGGCAGCGTGACTGCGAGCTGCGCGGGGGACACCTTCTCCAAGGGCGCGACGTCCATCCACACCCGGCTGGTGCTCAACGACGTCCAGGTGCTCGCGGTCGGCCAGGCGGGTGCCGGGGGCAGCCAGGCGACCGCCACCGGAGCGTTCTCGCAGAGCAGCTCGACGGCGTCGCAGACGACTGTCATGGTCACGGTGGCCGTGGATCAGCAGGACGCCGAGCGGCTGATCGAGCTCGCTGAGGCTTACCTGCCGTACATGGCGCTGGAGACAAGCGCGTCCGACACCGCCCCCGACGTCGTGTTCAAGCCCTAGATCGCGCGCCGCCAGGAACGAGAGTCATGCCCATCCTGTGTGAGCCAGCAACCGCCGCCGGCCACCTGCTGCCGGTCGGCGGTGATGTCCGGGCCGCTGACAGCCTCCAGTCCGTTAGCCAGATGCTGGAGGCCGACCCGACAGAGACGCTGGTGGTGATCGGCCCGGACACGCCGATAGCCGACGCGCTGACGTTCGCTTCCACGCTGCGGATGACCCGGCCCGCGGTCGGGGTGATCCTGGTGCGGACGCATGTCGACGTCGCGCTGCTCACCCACGCGCTGCGAGCCGGCGTGCGCGAGGTGGTCCCGGCCGATGACGCTGCGGCGCTGGTTGCCGCCTGCCGGCGGTCGTACGAGATTTCCAAGCGGCTGGTCAGCACGGCGCCGCCGCCCGCCGAGCCGGAGCAGGCCAGGGAGGGCAAGGTCGTCACGGTCTTCGCGGCCAAGGGCGGGTGCGGCAAGACCAGCTTCGCCGTCAACCTCGGCGTGGCGCTCGCGAACGAGCCCGGCGTGCGGGTCTGCGTCGTCGATCTCGACCTCGCCTTCGGTGACGTGGCGATCAGCGTCCAGCTCGATCCGGCAAGGACGATCGTCGACGCCTTGCCGATGGCTGGTCACCTGGACACCACGGGCGCCTCGTCGTTGCTGACCCGCTATAAGCCGAACCTGGAGATGCTGCTTGCCCCGGTGACGCCCGGTGACGCGGAGAAGGTGCCGCCGCCGCTGGTCGGCGAGCTGCTCCGGGTGCTGAGCGGCATCTTCGATTTCGTCGTGGTCGACACCCCGGCGCAGTTCAGCGAGCACGTCCTGGTCGCGATGGACGCGTCTGCGCACCACGTGCTGCTCACCACGCCCGACGTGCCAGCGCTTAAGAACCTGCGGATCACCCTCGACATGCTCGACTTGCTCTCCTACCCGAGGCAGATCCGCTCGGTCGTGCTGAACCGGGCCGACTCCAAGGTGGGCCTGAGCCTTGACGATGTCGAGCGGGTGGTCCGCTGGCCGATCGTGGCGCACATCCCGTCCAGCCGCGAGGTGCCGATCTCGATCAACAAGGGAACGCCGCTCATGCTCGCCAATCCGAGTCACCCGGTCAGCCAGGCCATCGGCAGGTTCGCCAGGCAGCGGCTGGTCACGCCGGCCGAGGCTCCGGCCGGCCGCGTCGGCCGGTCCCGTGGCCGGAGGCGGGCATGAGCCTGTCAGACCGGCTCGCCCAGGCCAGGACGCCGGCCAGCACGGTAGTGCCCGCAGAGCATAAGGGCTCGCATCGCAGGTCCGGTCGGGCGGACCCGTTGGCGGCGGTCAAGCGCAGCGTGCACGAGGGGCTGCTCGAGGTACTCGGGCCCAAGCTGTACGACGCTCACCTCGATCAGGGCGAGCTCGAGCTGCAAGTCATGCAGACGTTGCAGGCCGTGCTGCAGCGCGATGAGACGCCGCTTACCTCCGCCGACAGGAGCCGGGTCGCCCAGGAGGTCGCCGACGAGATCCTCGGTCACGGTCCGCTGGAGCCCTACCTGCGTGACCCGGATGTCTCGGAGATCATGGTCAACGGCCATGACCAGATCTACGTCGAGCGCGAGGGCCGCATCTACCCGGTGCCAGCGACCTTCACCGACGAAAGCCACCTGCGCAGGACGATCGAGAAGATCGTCGCCAGGGTGGGCAGGCGGGTGGATGAGTCGAGCCCGATGGTGGACGCCAGGCTGCCGGACGGCAGCCGCGTCAACGCGGTGATCCCGCCGATTGCCCTGGACGGCTCGCTGCTCACGATCAGGAAGTTCGCCACCGAGCCGTTCACCGTGGATGACCTGATCGCGTTCGGCACGATGACGTCCGCGGTGTCTGAACTGCTCGATGCCTGCGTCCGCGGCCGGCTCAACATGGTGATCGGCGGCGGGACCGGCTCTGGCAAGACGACCACGCTCAACGTGCTTTCTTCGTTCGTGCCCGCCGACGAGCGGATCATCACGATCGAGGACGCCGCCGAGTTGCAGCTGCGCCAGGAGCACGTGCTGCGGCTGGAATCGCGCCCGCCGAGCCTGGAGGGCCGCGGCCAGATCTCCATTCGCGACCTGGTGCGCAACTCGCTGCGGATGCGACCAGACCGGATCATCATCGGCGAGATCCGCGACGGGGCGGCGCTCGACATGCTCCAGGCGATGAACACCGGCCACGACGGCTCGGTGACGACGTTGCACTCCAACTCGCCGCGGGACTCGCTGGCCCGGCTGGAGACCATGGTGCTGATGGCCCAGATGGACCTGCCGCAGCGCGCGATCAGGGAGCAGATGACCTCGGCCATTGACCTGATCATCCATCAGGCCAGGCTGAAGGACGGCACCCGGCGGATCACTCAGATCACCGAGGTCGAGGGCATGGAAGGCGACATGATCACGCTGCTCGACGTGTTCGCCTTCGACTTCAGGGCCGGGGTGGACGAGAACGGTAAGTTCCGCGGATCGCTGCGGAGCACGGGGCTGCGCCCCCGCTTCATCGGCACCCTCGCCGACCGGGGCATCTACGTGCCGCCATCGATCCTGGCAGGGGAGCCCCAATGAGAGGCCGTTCGTCCAGGCTCGCGGTGCTCGCCCTGCTCGCGGG
>JASIBM010000269.1 GCA_030045175.1 Streptosporangiaceae bacterium
GCGAACGGCCTTGACCTGACGCCGGTCATCACGCACCGCTTCCCGCTCGAGCGCTGGGATCAGGCCGTGCTGACCATCAAGAACTCCAGGCACACCGGCGCCGTCAAGGTGCTGCTCGACCCCGCAGGGTGAGCCCAAGATCAGCGAGGGCCGTCCTCGCGGCCCACAGGCCGCACATGCCGTGCACGCCACCGCCAGGCGGCGTCGACGCCGAGCAGAGGTACACCCCGGCGAGCGGCGTGCGGTACGGGTTCCACCGCGGCACCGGCCGCAGCAGGGTCTGGCGCAGCGTCCCAGCGCCCGCGTTGATGTCACCGCCAACGTAGTTGGGGTTGTGCCGTTCCAGCTGCGCAGCCGTCCGTACCGCCCGGGCAAGGACCAGGTCGCGGAACCCGGGTGCGAACCGCTCGATCTGCGCCTCGATCCGGTCCGACATGTCGGCCGGCGATCCCGGCGGGACGTGACAGTACGCCCACAAGGTGTGCTTGCCCTCCGGCGCCCGGCTGGGGTCAACCACGCTGGGCTGGGCGACGATGCAAAACGGACGCCGCGGATGGCGTCCGGCGGCCACCTCGGCCTCGCTGCGCGCGATCTCGGCTGCCGTGCCGCCCACGTGCACGGTGGCCGTTTCGCGGCACGCCAGCGCGTCCCAGGGGACGGGTCCGGCCAGCGCCAGGTCGATCTTGCACACCCCTGGCCCGTACCTGAACCGGTCGAGTGCCCGCAGGTAGCCGCCTGCGAGCGTGCCGCCGGCCAGCCCGACAAGCTGGCGCGGCGTGACGTCGAGCAGGATCACGCGAGCTCGCGGCAGCTCATCCAGGCGCCCGATCGTCCGCCCGGTGCTGACCCTCCCGCCCAGCGAGGTCAGCTCGGCGATCAGCGCGTCTGCGATGGCCGAGCTGCCGCCCTCGACAACCGGCCATCCCACCGAATGCGCGAGCACGGTGAGCAGCAGGCCGAAGCCGCCGGTCAGCGGCCGGGTCAGTGGTTGGATGGAGTGCGCGGCGACGCCGGCCAGCAGTGCCTTCGCCTCGTGCGTCCGGAACCGGCGCGCCAGCGTGGTGGCTGGCAGCAACCCAAGGACGCCGAAGCGGCCAACCGCGACAGCCGACGGCGGCACCGACCTGATCGGCGCCAGCGCGGCAGGAACGATGGCGGCGGCGTCGCGCACCAGCGGCGCGAGCAGCCTGCGATAGGCGCTCCCGTCGGCGCCGAGCCCCGAGGCTGTCTGGCTCACGGTACCGCTGACCGCTCCCGCCAGGCCGCCGTCCAGCGGGCTGGCGAAGGCCACCTTTGGCGCGAGGAACCTCACTCCGCGCGACGCCAGGTCCGTGCCGAGGAAGAACGCCGACGCCGCGGCGAGCGGGTGCACGGCCGAGCAGACGTCGTGGCGAAAGCCAGGCAAGGTCAGTTCCTGCGTGCGGCAGCCGCCGCCCGGCGTCGCTGCGCCCTCGATGACCGTCACCTCCAGGCCCGCCCTGGCCAGCGTGAGAGCCGCAGCAAGGCCGTTCGGGCCCGATCCGACCACGACCGCGTCCACCTCACCGCCGCTCGCGCGCGCCACCTGGATCGGCCTCGCTGTTATTGAGGCTGCTCGGATAGCCCGGCGCATCGGCTTACTTGCTCATGGTGCTCGGCTATCAGCCACGGCTCTACCAGGCGCGGATCGGCCGGCTCGACTCCGCGCTTGAGCTGCTCCAGGTAGGCGATGTCAGCGGCGACGCGGCGACGGAACTCGGCGGCGTCGCCGATCGAGCCGTGCCCAGGTACCACCCGCCGGACGGGCAGCGCGGCCAGGCGCTCCAGGCCGGCCAGGTAGTCACCGACCGGGTCTGCCTGGGTCAGGTCGAGCAGGGGGATCTCGGCGTCGGAGCACATGTCGCCGGCCAGCAAGGTTCCGCTGCCAGGCAGGAAGAGCGCGCAGTGGCCAGCGGCGTGCCCATCGTGGGCCACGACCAGCGCCTCAGGTCCTTCCCAGGGAACCACCGTTGCCGCCGGGTCGATCGGGGTCAGCCGCCCGCATACCTCGAGCTCATGGCCAGGCGCGGCGTCCTCGATGCTGGCGATGAGCTCTGCCCTGTCCCGTTCGGCGACGCGGACCGCGCCGCGCGAGGCATGCCTCGGAACGTCGCCGAGCGCGGTGGTCCACAGGACGTGGTCCCAGTGTGGATGGCTGGCGAAGCCGGCCACCGGGGTCAGCCCCGCCCGCCGCAGTCCGATGACAAGCTCGCCCAGGTCGGCCGGCGTCACGGCGGGATCGACGACCAGGCAGCGGCCGCCATCGGTCACGATCGTGCTATTGGTGCGGAACAGCTCGCTCTGCCGGACCAGGACTCCCGGGGCGATCTCGGTCAGCGTGCGCACGAACACCCAGCCTGCCACATGCACCTCGCACGGGCTTGAACCGAAGATGGCCTTTCTGATCGCTGCCGTTTCGCTCCGGGCGGGTACGTGCGTCGGGCGGCCCGCGAGGCGAGCCGGGTGAATAATCGGTGGGTGGTGATCGTGGTCGTGGCCGGCGTGACGGGAAGCGGCAAGACGACGGTCGGAACGCTGCTTGCCAACCGCCTCGGCTGGTCGTTCACCGACGGCGACGCGCTTCACCCGCCGGCCAACATCGCCAAGCTGGCGGCCGGGCGACCGCTGACCGACGAGGACCGGCGGCCCTGGCTGCGCGCGATCGCCGCCTGGATGGACCAGCGGATCGGCGCCGGCCAGCGCGCCGTGATCGCGTGCTCGGCGCTCAGGCGCGCCTACCGAGACCAGTTGCTCAACGGCCGTCCCGCGGCGGCGATGGCCTTCCTTGAGATCGACCCGGACGCTGCCGCGAAGAGACTAGCCGCCAGGCACGGTCATTTTGCCGATCCGGCGATCCTGGACAGCCAGTTCGCCGACCTGGAGCCGCCGTCGCAGGACGAGCGCTCGGTGGTCACCGTGCGCGCCGATCAAGCTCCAGGTGATTTGGCTGAGCAGATCATCGGTCTGCTGAGCCTGGCCGGATGAGCTATCGCCGTAATGCCGACTCCGAAGGTGGGTGCATTTTGTTCGGGCAGGCCGCGGGTTTCGCTTTGCTTGCCGCTTGCTCTCCGACCGCGATGCTGGTCGCGGCCATCTTCCTGGTGTCTGCCAGGCCCGGCCAGATGGTGGCGCTCTACCTGGCTGGTGGCGTCCTCGTGGTGACCGTGGCTGGCACCATCGCGCTGGTCGCGATGCGGACAGGCGGGCTGAGTGAGGTCGGCGAGCGAGAGCCCAGGTACGGCCTGCGGCTGGGGCTCGGAGTGGTCGCCCTGATCGCGGCCGCCGTGATCGCGCTGCGCAAGCCGCGGCCGCCAGAGCCCGCCAGGCAGCGAAAGCCCGGCCTGGTCGCCAGGATGTCGGCAGGCCCGACGCCGCGGCGGGCCTTCGTGGTTGGCCTGATCGTCTTCGGCCCCGGGCTCACCTTCATCGCGGCGGTTCAGGTGGTGGCCACCGCCAGGGCCAGCCTCGTCGCCACGGTCGCGGCGATGGCGATGATCGTCGTGCTGACCGTCTTGTTCGCCTGGGCGCCGCTAGCGGCCTACCTGATCGCCCCCGAGGCGACCGTTCGCTGGCTCGACACGCTCAATACCGCGATCCGCCGCAACAGCCGCGTGATACTGACCAGCGCGGTCGCGCTCATCGGCGTGCTACTCGTGAT
>JASIBM010000270.1 GCA_030045175.1 Streptosporangiaceae bacterium
CGTCCCCGCGGCCACGACCCGGTCGGTCAGGCCGATCGCCGCTGCCTCTCGTGCCTCGATCCGCCGGCCCGTGAAGATCAGCTCGGCCGCCCGGCCGGGACCCACCCGCCTGGCCGCGAGCTGCGTCCCGCCGCAGCCGGGCACCAGGCCGACGCTCGTCTCTGGCAGCCCGAACACGGCGGTCTCATCCGCGATGATCACGTCGCAGCTCAGCGCGAGCTCGCAGCCACCGCCAAGCGCGAACCCGTGCACGGCCGCGATCACCGGCTGGGGCAGCGCGAGCAGCGCGCCGAAAGCGGCCCGGAACACGGGGCGCTGGGCCATGATCTCGGCGTCGCTCATCGCGGCGCGCTCCTTCAGGTCCGCCCCGACGCTGAACGCGCGCTCACCGGCGGCTGAAAGCACCACGACGCGTACCTGGTCATCGCCCCCGATCTCGGTGCACATGCGGGCGAGATGCGTAAGGACGGCGGTGTTAAGCGCGTTCAGGGAATCGGGCCTGTCAAGCGTGACCTCGGCGATGTCGCCACCGTCTCGCCGATGACGCTGCTGGCGCGCGCCCTCCATACCGGCACGGTACCTCAGGTTACGTTTCAACCCGAGCACTGCTGAGCAGGGCGAGGCTGAAACGTAAGCTCAGCATGGCTGGCCGGCCGTCACGCAGCCGCCAGCCAGGGCGGCGGGCAGGCGCTAACTGCCAGGATCGATCCTGCTTGCCCGCGCCGTCTCGTTTCCGACCAGCTCGAACAAGACGCCCTGCACGCGCCGGACCTCGGGGATCTCGGTCAGTACGAGCTGGCCCTGCTCGCCAGGTGACTCCACGATCAGCCGCCCGGTACCGAGCAAGCGATCCACGATGCCTTGCTTGAACGACACGTCGCTGATCCGGTTCAGCGGAAAGTCGCGCCCCGACCTGGTCAGGACCCCCTCGCGCAGCCGCAGCCGCCGGGTGGTGACCTCGTAGACCGTGCTCCGCCACCGCAGGAAGGGCACGCCGAACCAGATCGCGCCCACGATCAGCGCCACGGCACCGATGGCGAGCCTGATCGGCCAGGCACTGGCGGAGCTCAGCGGGAGGATGATCATGACGGCGATCGCGACGCCGAGGAGCAGCACCAAGATCACAGCGGGCTTCAGCATCGTCTTGGCGTGCGGATGCAGCCTCAGCACGAGCTGCTCGCCAGGGTTCAATCCCTCCGCGTCCGTCACTCTCACATCATGACAGGTAACGACGTGAGGTTGAGACTCATGGACACCACCGGCTCACATGTGGCCATTGCGCCGGGCTCACCCGGCGTATGAACGATAGCCCGACGCGAGCGGCGACGGCAGCGGGTAGCCGGGCAAGGGGAAGCGGCGGCAAAGCTCGCTCACCTCAGCCCGCACCAGGTCTATGACCGCCTCGTCAAGCAGGTAATCGCTCTCGCCGGTCGTCTTGACCTCGCGCAGCACGGTGGACACCAGGCGGGCGCAGTCAGTCACGTCGGGCGGGTCCATCCCGCGTAGCGCCAGGATGTTCGTGCCGAGCCTGACGCCGCTTGCTATCCGCGGGCTCCGGCGATCACCAGGAATCGCGTTCTTGTTGACGATGATGTCGCACGCCTCGAGCGCTCGCTGCGCGACGATGCCTGTGGTGCCATCGCCGCTGACATCGAGCAGCACCATGTGCGTGTCTGTGCCTCCGGCCAGCACGCGATGGCCGTTGTCTGCGAGCGCCCCCGCCAGCCGGTCGGCCAGCTCGACGATGCGCCTGGCCAGCAGGCGGAACTGCGGGCTGGCGACCGTGGCCAGCGCCCTGGCCTTCGCGGCTATGGTGTTCAGCCTGGGAGTTCCCTGGAGGAAGGGGAAAACAGCCCCCTGGATCGTGTCGGCGAGCGTCTTGCCCGATGCGGTGCGGTACCCGGCGTCGCGCCCGAGCAGGATCAGGCCGCCGCGCGGTCCGCATAGCTGCTTGTAGGTGCTCGTCGTCGTGACGTGCGCGGCGTCCACCGGGCTCGGATGCAGGCCGGCCGCTACCAGGCCGGCGATGTGCGAGATGTCGGCGACGAGGTACGCGCCAACGTCGTCCGCGATGGCACGGAACCTGGCGAAATCGATCGCACGCGGGTAGGAGCTGCCGCCGCAGAAGATCAGCCGCGGCCGGTGCTCCTTGCTGATCCGCGCGACGTCGTCATAGTCGATCAGCCCGTCGGCGCCGACGCCGTATGCGACCGCCGTGAAGTAGGTTCCCGACATTGACGCCGCGGCACCGTGCGTCAGGTGCCCTCCTGACGACAGGTCCATGCCGAGCATGACGTCACCGGGCCGGAGCAGGCTGCACAGCACTATCTGGTTGGCGGTGGAACCCGAGTGCGGCTGGACATTGGCATAGCTCGCGCCGAACGCGGCCTTGGCTCTGGCCACGGCCAGGCGCTCGATCTCGTCGACATGGCGGCAGCCAGCGTGGTACCTGGCACCCGGATAGCCCTCCGTCGTGACGTTTCCCGCGGCGCTCGCGTCGCAGACGAGAACGGAGGGGTCGGCGATGCTAGCGGCTGCCGTCAATGACAAGGTCTCGTGCTGCCGGATCTGCTCCTGGTCAAGCAGGTCATGCAACTCCGGGTCGGCCTGGCGTAGCAGCTCGGCTCCCCGCAGGAGCGTCTGCTCGAAGACGCACTCGGTCATGCCGCATCCTCCGTCTCTGCGAGCAGGTTCTTCGCCTCTTCCTCGGTCAGCGATCTCACCTGCAGGTAGATGCTGGCGATCGCATCGGCGTCAACGCCGCATGACCGCGCGGCGGCCTGAGCGGCGCGCGCTTGCCCAGCCACGGTCGGCGCCTCGAAGAAGTCGCGCAGTGAGATGTCGGTGCGCAGGTAATCGGCCATGGCCGCGGCGACCTGCGTCACGCCGAGCGAGTCGCCGCCGAGCTCGAAGAAGTCATCCGCCACCCCGACCTGGTCAATGCGCAAGACAGAGAGCCAGATGTCGGCGATGGCCCGCTCCAGGGTGGTCGAGGGCGGCACGTACTCGTTGCCAAGGGCTGGCCTATGTGGCTCGGGAGCTGGCAGCGCGTGCCTGTTCACCTTGCCGTTCGCGGACAGCGGCAGCGCATCGAGAGGCACGAAGACCTCGGGCAGCATGTAGTCGGGCAGGCTCTTCTTCAGGAATGCCCGCAGCTCGGTGGTGTCTGGGCAGCCGGCGGCGTCTGGCACCACGTAGGCCACCAGGCCGACGCCGCGACCAGAGTCGTCCCTGCGCGCGACCGTGACGGCGGCGGTGATGGCCGGGTGCCGCCGCAGCGCGGTGTCGACCTCACCGAGCTCGATCCGAAATCCCCGGACCTTCACCTGGTGATCGAGGCGCCCGATCAGGTGAATGGTGCCGTCGGCCGCGTACCGGCACGAGTCACCTGTCAGGTACATCCGAGCGCCTGGCGGTATCCCGGCGAACGCGCCCGCGTAAGGATGCGGCACGAAGCGTTCCGCGGTGAGCCCTGGCCTGCGCAGGTAGCCGCGGGACAGGCCGAGGCCGGCCAGGCAGAGCTCGCCTGGCACGCCGGGCGGCACGACGCGAAGCTGGCGATCGACGATGAGCGCCTGCTGGTTGGCCATCGGGCGGCCATACGGTATGTGCAGCCAGTCCGCGCCAACCTCGCCGACGGGAAAGTCGATCGAATGGATCGACGCCTCGGTCGCGCCACCGAGAGCGTGCACGCTCAGCTGCGGGAAGAGCGCGCGTGCCCGGCCCGGCAGGCCGACGGGTATCCAGTCACCGCCAAGGAACGCCGCGCGCAGGGACGGCCGCGCCGGGCGGCGGTCGCCATAGGCATCGACCAGCGCCTCAAGCAGCGACGGCGCGGAATTCCATATCGTCACCTGGTGAGCTTCGATCAGGTCGGCCCAGTGCCTGGGATCCCGCGCCATCGCGGGTTCTGGCAAGATGACCGTTCCGCCTGCGCAGAGCATGCCGAGCAGCTCATAGACGGACATGTCAAAGCCGGACGCGGAAAGCGCCAGAACCCGGTCGCCTGGCCCGACGCCCTCCCGCCGGTTCAGGTCGGCGATGTTGTTGACCGCGCCGGAGTGCGTGACCGCCACGCCCTTCGGGTTCCCCGTGGAACCGGACGTGTAGATGATGTACGCCAGGCTGCCAGGAACGGCAGGCACCCGGTGGCGCGCTGCCCTCTCGGCCGGCTCGGCCAGGCGCGAGGCACCGTCGTCGAGCCGCAGCACGCTGATCCTGCCGTCACCGCCGCGGACTTCCCCTGTCGCGGCGTCGACCGGCAGCCTGCCGAGCAGCTCGCTGCTTGTTACCAGGACCGCCGGTCGCGCGTCCGCCAGCATGAACGCCAGCCGCTCTGCCGGATAGGAGGCATCAAGGGGAACGTAGGCGCCGCCCGCCTTCAGCACCGCGAGTGCAGCGGTCACGAGCTCCGGGGAGCGCTCCAGGCAGATCGCGACCGGGACGTCGGGCCCGGCGCCGAGGTCAGCAAGCCGCGCGGCGATCGCCTCCGCCCGGCGGTCGAGTTCGGCGTACTCCATCTGGCCGCCCGGCCAGGCCAGGGCCGGAGCTGCCGGCGCCGCGGCAACCCGGCCTTCGAACAGCTGGTGAATGCAGCGCTCCTCGACCGGTGCCGCGGTCAGGTTCCAGTCACGCACCTGCCGTTCGATCGTCGCGTCCGGCAGCCAGGGCAGGTCATGAATCGGCCGGTCAGGATCGGCGACGGCGCAGGACAGCAGGGTCTCGAAGCGAGCCCAGATCGCGCGCACGGTCTCCGGCTCGAAGAGGTCGGCGGCGTACTCGGCGAAGCCGGAGTAATGCCCGTCTTCATCGCGTAGCTGGATATTCAGGTCACACTGGGCGCCGCCGCGGTCGGCATGCTCGACCGAGACCGCCAGGCCAGGTAGCGCGGGCGCGCTGATGGGCGCGTTCTGCAGGATGAACATCACCTGGGCAAAGGGATTCCTGCTGAGGTCCCTGCGGGGCCGCAGGTCCGAGATCAGCTGGTCAAATGGCATCCCGCTGTGGTCGAGCGCGGCGAGCGTGGCCTCGCTGACGCTGGTCAGCAGCTCCGCGAAGGTCTGGTCGCCAGCTATCGAGCCACGCAGCGGGATGATGTTGATGAAGCAGCCGACAACCTGCTCGGTCTCGGGCGTGCGCGTCGCCGTGCCGGTGCTGACGACGAAGTCATCTTGCTGCGTGCACCGCGAGATCAGGATCTGGAACGCGGCCAGCATGACCGCGAACGGCGTGACCCGGTACGTGCGGACCAGGTCGCGCACCCGCGACGAGAGCTCCGCGCTCAGCGACACCTCGACCTGGTGCCCGCGCAGCGTTTGCACGGGTGGCCTCGGGTGGTCGGCCGGCAGGTCAAGTTCCTGGGCAACGCCTGCCATGCGGTCGCACCAGTAGCCGCGCAGCGCCTCGAGCCGCTCACCGGCCAGCCAGTCCCGTTCCCATAGGCAGAAGTCGGGGTACTGCAGGCCGAGGTCGGCCAGCTCGGCCGGGCTCCCGGTGACGACCTCCGCGTAGCAGGCAGCAAGCTCGTGCAGCAAGATCCCGCACGACCACAGGTCGGCGACGAGATGGTGGATGGTGATCGCGAGCAGGTGCTCGCCCGCCGCTATCCGGAACAACCTTGCCCTGATCAGCGGGCCCGCTGCGAGATCGAAGGGCGCCGATACCTCGCTGGCGACGGCCTGGCAGGCAAGCCCGTCCGTTACCTCGATCGGCACGGCTACCGACTCGGATACGACCTGCACGGGCCGGCCGTCGATCCTGCTGATGCTTGTCCGCAGCGCCTCGTGCCTGCCGACGACGCGCTGAAGCGCCTCCCGCAGGGCGGGCACGTTCAGATCGCCGCGCAGCCGCAGCACGACAGGTATGTGATAGGCGGCAGTGCCAGGGGCGATTTGCTCGACTATCCACAGCCGCTCCTGTGCCGCGGACAGCGGGAATATGGCGGTTTGTCCGCTCGGCATGGCCATCCTCTCCGCTGGATCTGCGCCGGTCATCTCTGCGCCGGTCATCTCTGCACCGGTCATCTCAGGGCCGCCGCTGGTTGCCCCCGGTCAGCGCGTCGGGTAGCGCGAGGGTGCCGTCGGGCATCCGCCGCGCCGCATAGCGCGACCGGTCGGCCCTGACGATGCTGGGTGCTCGTGCGAGGTCGGCAGATCCGCTGCTCCCCTCGCCGTGCTCGAGTTGCCCCTTATCGACCGCCGCGGCGATGCAGCGCACGGTAGGCACGGTGAACAGCGTCTGCAGCGGGATGCGGACGCCGAAGTGCTGTTCGGCCCGGAGCGCGAGGCGGGCCATGAGCAGCGAGTGCCAGCCGAGGACGAAGAGGTCCTCGTCGTTCCCTACGCCGTCGATCGCGAGCATCTCGGCTATGAAGCGGCCGATGGTCACCTCGGTCGGCGTGGCTGGCGGCTCGCCGGCCAGCTGGCCGGCTTCGCGCGGTGGCGGCAAGGCGGCACGATCTACCTTGCCGTTCGATGTCAGCGGTATGGCGGGGACGATGATGAACGCGCTTGGCACGAGGAACTCGGGGAGCAGGCCGCGCAGGTGCGCGCGGAGCTCGGCCGGGGTGGGCTCGGCGCGCGCGTCTCGCGTATCGCCCGCGGCGTGCGCCGTCACCAGGTAGGCAGCCAGCTGCGTGCGGCCCGCCGTCTGGAATGGCAGCACCACCGCCTGCCTGACGCCGGGGCATGCCCGCAGCGCCGCCACGATCTCGGCCGGCTCGATCCGGTGCCCGCGGATCTTCACCTGATCGTCGGACCGGCCGAGATAGATGAGCTTCCCGTCCACGTCGAGCCTGGCCAGGTCACCTGACCGGTACATCCGCCCGCCCGGCTGCTCGGGGTGCGGTACGAAGCGGTCAGCGGTCATGGCCGGCCCGTTGAGGTACCCGCGCGCCACCCCGGCGCCGCCGACGCAGATCTCGCCGGCCTGCCCCGGCGCGACGGCGGAGCCGTCGGGGGCAAGCAGCCTAAGGTCGGTGCCTGCCAGCGGCGTTCCCAGCCCGATCGGCCCGTGCTCGTCGGGCTCGACCTGATGCCAGGTCGCGTGCACCGTGATCTCGGTGATGCCGTACATGTTGGTCAGCCGGGTCCGCGCGTCGCCGCTCCGACGCCAGCTGGTGAGGTGGGTGGCGTCGAGTTTCTCGCCGCCGAAGATGACGTGCCGCAGGTGCAAGTCGCCGAGCTGGCTCTCGCAGGCGGCTGTCAGCTCGGCGAATACCGCCGGGGTCTGGTTGAGCACGGTGACGTGGTGCCGCCGCACGAGCTCCCAGAACATCACCGGCGAGGTGACGGCTTCCTGCGGCACTACCACGAGCGTGCCGCCGTGGATGAGCGGGCCCCACAGCTCCCAGACAGAGAAGTCGAACGCGATGGAGTGAAAGAGCGTCCAGACGTCGGTGTGGCAGAAGCCGAAGGAGGTCGCGGCGGCGAAGATGTTGGCGATGCCGCGGTGCTCGACGAGCACGCCCTTCGGCCGGCCGGTGGAGCCCGAGGTGTAAATCACGTAGGCCAGCTGATCAAGCGCGGCATGGACCTGCGGGGGATCGCTGCGCAGCGAACCGGTTTCAGCGGCGCCGATGTCGACGATCTCGGCGCTGTGCCGCGGCAGCAGCCTGGCCGTCGACTCGTCGGCGATGATCACGGCCGGGGCGGCATCGCCGAGTATGTAACCGACCCTGTCTGCCGGATGCGTCGGGTCGAGCGGCAGGTACGCGCCGCCGGCCTTCATGATGGCGAGCACGGCCACCACCAGGTCTGCTCCGCGCGGCAGGCAGAGCCCGACCAGCGACTCCGGCGCGACGCCGCAGGCCAGCAGGCGGTGCGCGAGCCGGTTCGCCCTGGCGTCGAGCTCGGCGTAGCTGACGCGGGAGTCCCCGTCGATGACGGCGCAATCATCCGGACTCATCGCCGCGCGCGCGGCGAACTGCTCGTGAACCGGGCGCAACGGCCGGGCAGCGGCGGGCCGGAGGCCACGTCGCGCGTCCTGCGGCCGTGGGGGTGCGGGTGGGCCGGCCAGTCCGCAGCGGCTGATCGGTGCCTGCGGATCGCCGATGAGCGCCGTCAGCGTCTCGGTGAACGCCGCCGCCCAGAGCTCCGCGCGGGCCCGGTCGAGCAGGTCCGGGTCGAACTGAAGCAGCCCGGACAGCGAACCGTCGACAACGGCGAGGGACAGCGCGATCTCGAACTGGCTCGGCGGCGGCGTGAATTCGGCCGATTCGGCGGCCAGCCCGCAGAAGGCGCCGGTGGCACCAGGGATGCCCACCGCGCACGCGCAGATCAGGTCGGCGAGCTTGCCTGGCGGCCGGTGCAGGGTCAGCGCTGCCTGTACTAGCGGCTGACGGCCGGCCTGCCGATCCGGGTTGAGCCGCTGCACGAGCACGGCGAAGGGCAGCTCGGCATGCCGCGCGGCCAGGCGGATCACCCGATGAGTGCGGCGAGCCAGCGAGGCGAAGCTCTCGGTGGCGGACAGGCGCCCGCGAATAGGCACAACATCGGCGAAGAACCCGATTTCATCAGTGTCGGCGAGGTCATCGCGGCCGTGCACGGGAGCCGCCACAAGCAGGTCAAGCGCACCAGTCAGCTTGCCTAGCGCTACCTGCCACGCGGCCATCAAGACCGAGTAGGGCGTGACGCGCTCCCGCCTGGCCAGGTCAGTGAGCGCGGACGTCAGCTCCGCTGCGACGGCTACCCGCACGGCATCGCCTGCGAACCTGCGCTCGGCGCCAGCCATGCGCTGATCCGGGAGCGGCAGGCAGTGCGGAGCGCCGGCCAGCTCGGCCCGCCAGTAGGCGAGCATGCGCTCAGCGGTGCTCGCTGACCTCGCGGCTGCCCGCTCGCTGCGGTCCGCGCGCGTGCGCGCCGCTTGCGCATCGCGCGGGTCGGGCAGCCGAGCACCCGCGACAACAGCGAGATAGGCCTGATCGAGCTCGGCCAGCAGCAGGTCAATCGACCACATATCGGCGATGAGGTGGTGCACGGCCAGCACGAGCGTGTGCTGGCCGTGCCCGGTGCGGAAGACGGCGATCCGCAGCAGCGGCCCGTTTTCCAGGTCGAACGGCTGGTAGGCGGCCTCCTCGAGCTCTGCCCTGAGCCGGTCCTGGCCGCGTCCTGTGCGGTCGTGCAGCCGGAATCCGGCCGGCAGGTCGGCCACGATGTGCTGCACCGGCTGGCTGTCGGCGATCTCGAACGTGCAGCGCAGGGCGGGATGGCGAAGCACCGTCAGGTGCAGGGCCCGCCGCAGCGCCTCGACGTCGAGCGGCCCGCGCACTTGCACCGCCGCGGCGATGATATGGCGCCGGCTTTCCGGTGCGAGCTGCTGGCTAAGCCACTGGGAGCGCTGTTTCTCCGACAGCGGCAGATACCCCTGGCCGGGCGCGCGTTCCTGATCGGCCGGGCCGTCGGCCATCTCGCTCACGGGCGCTTGCGCGTCGCCGTCAGCTTCAAGCAACCCGGCGAGCTCGCCGATGGTGCACTCGGCCACCATGTCGAAGTCGATGAGCCTGCCGAACTCCCGCTGGAGGCGCTGCTGCAAGATGAGCGTGCCAAGCGAGTCGAGCCCCAGGCTGATCAGCGGCTGATCGTCGGCGGTTACCGGCCGGCCGAGCAGGCTGGCCAGCTCCGCGCGCAGCACGTCGACGGCCGGGCCGGCGGTGACCGTGCCGTGCGCCGGCCGGGCGGCCTGCGCGTCATGGCTGGCTTCTGTCCTGGCTAGCTCGGGCAGCTCGCCTGCGAGCAGGCTGGCCCTGCAGGCGCTCCTGCGAACCTTGCCGCTTGATGTCCGCGGCAGGTCGCCCGCCTTGATCAAGATCACCGCGTGCGGGCGTACGCCGTGCGCCGCGGCGATGGCGGCGCTCGCGGCCTGCGCCAGCCATCCGGCGTCGCCGCGGTAGGAGCGGTCAACCTCGTGCACGACGACGAGCTCCTCGCGCCCCGCCACGGTCATGGCGAACGCCGCCCCGCCGCCGCGGCGAAGCCCGGCATGCGCGGACTCCGCCGCCTCCTCGATGTCCTGCGGGTAGTGGTTGCGGCCCCGGACGATGATCAGGTCCTTGATCCTGCCGACCACGTAGAGCTCGCCGGCGTGCAGGTAGCCGAGGTCACCGGTACGCAGGTAGTGCTCGCCGGGCTCGTCGTCAAGCACCGCCCTGAAGCACGCGTCGCTGTCCTGGGGCTTTCCCAGGTAGCCATGCGCCACGCTGGGCGAGCAGACCCAGATCTCGCCGATCTCCTCGTCCTCGCACCTGGTCAGGCGCTCCGGGTCAACGATCCGGACCTTGTACTCGGTCGGCGGCGGGCCGCACGAGACGACGGGCGACCCGCCGCCAGGCGGCCGCATGCTTGCGGCTGCCTTGGTCCCTGCCGTCTTCGCTGTCACAAGCAAGGTGGCCTCGGCGAGTCCGTAGCAGGGGGTGAGCGCGGCCTGGCGGAACCCGCAGGGAGCGAAGACCTCGGCGAATCGCCGCAGCGTGGCTGGCCGGATCGGCTCAGCCCCGTCGAAGGCGATCTCCCAGCTGCGCAGGTCGATGTTGGCCCGCTCGGCGTCGGTGATCCGCTCAACGCACATCTCGTATGCGAAATCGGGCCCGCCGCTCACCGTGGCACGAGTGCGGCTGATCGCCTCAAGCCAGCGAGCCGGCCGCTGGATGAACGCGACCGGTGACATCAGCGTGCAGCTCGCACCGCAGTGGACGGTGCCGAGGACCGATCCGATCAGGCCCATGTCATGATATATAGGCAGCCAGGAAACGACGCGCGTGCTCGCCGACGCCATGAAGAGCCGCTGGGCCGTCGCGGTGTTCGCGAGCAGGTGCTGCTGGCTGACCATGACTCCGCGCGGATGGCCCGTTGATCCTGACGTGTACTGTACGAGCGCCGCGGCTCCCTGGTCGCTGGCCGGCGTCGTCCAGCGGTCCGCGTAGGCCGCGGCTATCGTGTCGGTTTCCAGTAGCTCTATCCCGGCGGCTTCAGCCGCTGCGCCAGCCTTCCCGGCAACCTCCGCGGTGGTCAGCGCGACCGTGGCGGCGCAGTCGCTGATGATGCCGAGCAGGCGCTCGACCGACTGCGGCCTGCGGCTGGGCGGATAGGCCGGCACGGCTATCGCCCCGGAGTACAGGCACCCGAAGAAGCCAGCGACATAGTCGACGCCGGGCGGGTAGAGCAGCAGCACCGTGCGGCCGGCCAGTCCCAGTTCCTGAAGCCGGGCGCCGATCGCCCGCGCCTGCTGATCGAGCCTGGCGTAGCTGAGCTCAGCGGCCAGGTCCTCGCCATCGGCGAGGAAGCTGAAGGCAATCCGGTCTGGCTGATCCGTGGCCGCACGCGACAGCACCTCGACCCAGGTGCGCGGCGGGTCGTCCCCCTGGGCTGACGCCACGGGGGGATCCGGGGGGTCGTCCCCCCGGGGTAGCACAGCGCTCATACGACGGCTCGGCCGTGGACGCCGTACCGCCGGCCCGCGGACTTGCGGAGATCGGCGGTGATGTTGATCCGGCGCAGCCACCGGTCGGTGCCGTCGTAGTGCGCGCTGAACGGGCGCCTGCCATGCACGGCGCGCAGGTTATCGATGATCAGCATCTCGCCCGGGGCGAGCACCACGTCCTTGATCTTGTCGTCGATCGCCGCGATCACCTCGCCGAGCGCTCGCTGCGCAGGCTGGTCTCCCAGCGCGCGCTGCATGAACGCGGGGTCTAGGCGCACGAAAGGAGCCCGCGGGTCGCCGCTGAGCACGGCTGTCCTGGCCGGGCTGGCATTCATCCTCGCGACCTGCTCGAAGGCCCTGGCGACCGCCGCGTTGTCGGCCATGCCGGTCGTCACCTCATTGAACGAGGCGGTATGCGACTCGTCAGGCAGCACGACGAAGCGGTCCTCGAATAGCACGCGCGCCGTCTCCTCGTCCAGCGGCACGCCCTGGATCGGCAGGAATGTCGTAGCCACCCGGTCGTGGTTGCGCAAGCAGAGCAGCATGATCCAGTCCGCGCGCATCGGATGGAACGCGTCCTCGTTGTGCCATTCCAGGTTCACCGTTGAGCTTGAGCCGAGCTGTGACTGCTCATGCCCCATGACGGGGAACACGTCGAGCACCAGCTTTCCGCGCTGCTGGGTCAGGTAGGAGAACGGCGCGCCAAGCAGCGATCCGGTCAGCATCAGGTAAGCAGCGGCCAGGTCTACCTCGCGGCCGGCAGGCTCGTCGGCGTACCGAAGGGGCGTCGGGCCGATGGCAGTCTCGTCAACGGGCAGGCCGTGCAGCACGAGACCGCCGTAAGGACGGCCGGTCAGCTGAAACGTGATCATGACCTCGCGCAGCCGGGACGGGAGGTCGTGGGCTGCGAGGGCTACCGTTTCAAGGCGCTCGTCGAGAGGCTGTCCCTGGCCCAGGTCGAGCAGGGCGCTGGCAACCTCCCTGACGGTGTCCCGCTCCGGCGCGGTCAGCTCAAGGACGGGGACACCGTCCTCGCGACGACACGGGAGTTCCCCGATGCCAGATGCCGTACTCAGGCTCACGTGATGCCTCCGCGAATGTGCCCGGGCCTTTCGCAGGTGACCGCGGCCCGGCTGCCTGGGGTGCCTATGCCGACCGCCAGCGCCTGGCGTGGCTCCTTCGGAAAGCAGGGTCGCAGCTCGCGAGCCGGGCCGGCAGTCGGGGAGATCCCTGACAGCAAAATCCTGGCTGGGCGTGGAACGCGATGACCGGCGAGCATACCTTGGTGAGCCAGGGTGAGTGGCCTGCGCGCGGTCCAGGCGAGTCACCGAGCACGGCAGGCTGCGGGTGAGGAAACAATGCCCGGTGAATCGACGTTCGTCATCGCCCGCGGTTTCAACGGGCCGCCCGGCAGCGCCAACGGCGGCTACGCCTGCGGCCGACTTGCCTCGCTGGCCGCTGGGCACATGGATGGCCCGGTCTCCGTGACGCTGCTCGAGCCCGTTCCGCTTGGCGTGCCACTTCGATATGGCGTCAGCGGGCGCCGCGGGCAGGCCTGGGATGGTGACGAGCTGATCGCCATAGTCGGTAAGGCAGGCGAGGACCCCGACGTACCGCCGGCGGTCTCCTGGCCGGCAGCGCAGGCGGCCACCCGTTCCTTCGCCGGCCGATCCTGGCACCCGTTTCCCACCTGCTTCGCCTGCGGCGTCGATCGCGCCGACGGCCTGCGCCTGGCTCCTGGCGCCGTGGCTGGCCAGGCAGGCACCGTGGCTTGCCCCTGGATCCCGGCACGCGAGCACGCGGACGCGCGAGGCACGGTCGCACCTGAGATCGTCTGGGCGGCGCTTGACTGCCCTGGCGGGTGGACCAGCGATCCGGCAGTCGAGCTGCGCCTGCTCGGCACGATGTCCGCCAGGATCGCGGCGCTGCCAAGCGTGGCACAGCAGATCGTCGTGGTGGCCAGGAGGACGGGCGCGGACGACGGCCGGGTAGTGCTCAACTCGAGCGCGATTTACGACGCCGAGGATGGCCGACTGCTCGCCAGCGCCCTTGCGCACTGGGTTGCCGTACCATCCGGCTGATCAGTCCTCATCCAGGGCAGGCCCAATGCGCTGGTCCTGGCGGCCGACGAGGTGCGCGACCTGGGCGCGCGAGGACACGCCCAGCTTGCCGAACACCCGAGCCAGGTGCGTCTCGACGGTCTTCGGGCTGATGGCCAGCCTTCTGGCGATCTGCTGGTTGGTAAGGCCGACGCTGAGAAAGCGCGCGACCTCGCGCTCGCGATTGCTTAGCAGCGAGAGCATGGCATTGGTCAGCTGGTCAGCGCACGCCGCATCCTGGCCAGCGGGCTCGGCAGCGGACCGCGGCTCGGGCGGGTAACGCCCGTCGGCCGCGGGATGAGCCTGTGCACGGGCCGCATGGCGAGCCGGCGCCGAGTGAGCCGTCGCGGGCGCCAGGGCGGCGGCGCCCCTGGCCGTAAGCCGTTCCTCGGCCCGCCCGTTAGTCGCCCGGACCGATGAGCGCGGCATCGTGATCGGGCGCGCAGCTTCCCTGCCCGGCAGGGTGGCATGAGCCCGAGCCCGGTCGGCGGCCAAGCGCATCCGCGCGATCATGCGGGCTTGCTGGTAACGGGTGGCGAGCTCGATCCCACGGGAACTGTGCCGCTCAGCACCATCGAGCTGGCCGAGCCGGGTCTCGGCTTCGGCGAGCCAGTAGAGCATCTCGAGCTCGGCGGCGATCTTTTGATCCGCGAGCCCGTCAACCAGGGTTCCTGCCTGCCTGGCGTGACCAGCGGCGTCGGCGAGCTGCCCTTGGCCGTGCTCTACAAGGGCAAGCAGCGCACCCGCGTGCGCGCGCACGGCTGCGTCTTCGCCGGGATCGATGGCGAGCAGTAAGCCGTGGCCGATGCCGTCAGGGCACTCGCGGCCACCGCTGAACGCGAACCCCGGGCCGCGCGCGGTGCCGGTCACTCCGTCTCCCTCAGCTGGTACCGCCACCGGAGCGGCGAGGCCCTGGCACAGCCCGGCAAGCTCGGTGCCTATGCTGGCGTCCGCGTCGCCAAGCTCGACAGATATCGTCATCTCCTCAAGCAGCATGCCGGCGGTTCTCAGCTGGGCTGGCATGGCCGAGAGCAGCCACCGCGCCGCGGTCGGCCTGCCATCCAGCCGCAGCGCCCGCGCGCACCAGGTACCCGCCTTGGCGATCAGCTCGGCCGATGCGTACTCGTCGGCCGTGGCCTCGATGTAATTCCGCAGGCTCTGCGCGGTATCGCCGCTAACCGCCAGCGCTATCGCAAGCAGGCAGCACACCTCGCCCGGAGCGTACTCGGGCAGCAGCCGGCCGGCCGTCCGCAGCCAGCGGATCGCCCGCCACGGCCTGACGAAGAGCTGCTCACGCGCCGCGGCCACCAGGATCTCCGCGTCGCGCGCATTGCCCGCGGCGACATGCTCGAGGTGATGGGCGCTGCGGACCGCGGAAGGATCGCGCTCGGCGAGCGCGGCCCTGGCCCTGCCGTGCGCCGCACAGCGCCAGCCCCCGCCTGACGCGTGATAGGACGCGGCCCGCACGGCTAGGTCACGGAAGCGGAAACGCCGCCATAGGTTGTCCGCGCGCACCAGGTCGGCGGCCAGCACCTCATCGAGGCCGTCAAGCACCTGCTGCTCTTCCAGCTCAGAGACCACAGCGACCTGGTCAGGCTCAAACGGGTTGCCGATGACGGCTGCCGCCTCTGCGACCCGCCGGCCGAGCGGGCTGAGCCTGCGCAGCTCAGGCGGCAGCGCCTGCAACGGCACCGGCGGCACTCCGATCCGAAGCTCCTCGGTGTCGAACTCCCTGCCGGGTGCGCACGGCATGGACCGTAGCAACGCGAGCAGGACACCTGGGTTTCCCGCGCTGGCCGCGAGCAGCGTATGACGGCGGGCCTGCGGTACGTCCGCCGGGATCAGCTCGCTGAGATCCTCGGCGCCGAGCGGGTCCAGCGTCACCAGCCGGGTGGCCGATGCGCCGTTCGCCAGCCGCGCCGTCCATGGCAGCTGCGCCGCCTGGCGCGGCCGGTATGCGACCACGATGAGCACCGGCGCCCGCGGGAGATGACTGGACAGGAAGTCGATGACGCGGATGGACTCCGCGTCGGCGTTGTGCACCTCATCAAGCAGCAGGAGCAGCGGAGCACGCTGCGCGAGCATCTCAAGCAGCGCACCGATCGCCCGGTAGATCCGGTAGCTGTCCGCCGCGTTGGCCGGCTCGTCCGCCGCGCCCGGCCACGCGCGGCCGCCTAGCGCAGGGAAGACGCCAGCGAGCAGGCCGATGTCCCGCCCCGACAGGCCGGCCGCCTCGTCGGCGGGCGCGTCATCGCCGGCGGCACCGGGCGCGATCACGTCAGCCTGGCGCGCATCGCTCACCGCACCAAGGCATGCCAGGCCGGCCAGGCCGTCGTCAAGCGCGTCGATGAGCAGCCCGAACCGCAGCCGGGTCGCTGACCCGGACGCGCTGCCAGAAAGTACCCGCCAGCCAGCTTCGGACAGCCGGCCGGCAAGCGCGGAAAGCAGCAGCGTCTTGCCGATGCCAGGCTCCCCTTCGACCGCGGTGAACTGAGCCGCCGTCGCCGATGCGATGGCCGCGGAATGGAGCAGGTTCAGCTCATCCATCCGGCCAACCGGCGGCGCCGGCCCCGGTCCGGCCATCACACCCGCCTCGTGCCAGGCTGTCGGCGACCTGATCAGCTACGTTGCTGATCGACGGCGCGCCGCACGCTCAGTGGACGCATGTCGGTCCAGTGAGTCTCGATGTAGGACAGGCACTCCTGCTTCGGTCCGCGAAAGCCAGCGCGACGCCAACCGGACGGCAGGGCTTGCTCGCTACGCCAGATTGAGTGCTGATCCTCGTCGTTTACTACCACGTCGAAGATCTCGGCATCATCTGAGTCCATGGTCAAACCTCCTCCTTGGTGAGCTACACCTTCTTCCGGGACAGCGGCCGGTACCGCCTCCTACAGTGGTGCCGTGACACCGGCGCCCGCGCAGCGGCTCAGGGTGCTGCCTGCGGAGTACGTGATCGAGCACGTGCCTGGCGAGCTGCATCCGGCAGCCGACGCATGGCTATGCCTGGTTCGCGCGCCGGAAGGGCTGACCGTGGTCCGCGCGGCCCGGAGCGACGAGCCCATCGAGGACCGCTGGGCCGGGCTGTACGGCGATGGCGCGCACGCGCTTGACCTGCCTGGCATGCTCGCGGCGCTGATCGGTCCGCTCGCGGATGCGGGACTGCCAGTCTTTGTCGCCTCGACCTATCACGCCGACGTTCTCCTGGTGCCGCGACCACGCAGGGACGAGGCGTTCGACGTGCTTCGGGGCGCTGGCCATGAGATACACGGATGAGAACTTGCGGTAACAAAGCGACTCCCTTCTACTCCCCGCTTCTGTTGGTACCGCCTGCATCCGGATACCGAGCATCGCTTAGGTGAAAGGAATTGTCAACCATGAGATAATGCGTCTAGATGGAATAAATGAGCCTGCTGAAGCTCGTGAGACGAGTGAAGTCGCCTAGCCCGGTTCGCGAAGTCTGGACAGTTTATAGAGCTTAGTAATATTATATCATAGTTATTCGTCATGGACAGGCTGATAGCTCGGCGCGATGACCCTCGCAGCCTGGCGCCGTCGGCCGCGAGCAGGAGCCAGCGCGCTCGACTCCTGGCTCGCCCGCCCGGCGCTCGCTGTCATCCGACGGCCAGGGAAAGCGCATCGGATGAGAAATTCTCGGATGCTGCTGTAAGTCTTGAATACGCGTCATGCGCATCGATGCCCGGCAATTTCGTCGCGCTTGCAAGACTCATTTTTATTCGGCCGGGAACCTAGTATGGTATAATAGTTATATCATATTAGCTGCAGCGACTTCGCCAGCTTAAGGCCGGGAGCGGCGCTGGCCCGGCCGGCGAGTCCGCAGTGCTGGTCGTCCGCTGCGACGCGCCGGGTTGCGCGGGCGGCATGGCCACGCCGTCGCACCGTTTCGCCGAAAGGATAAATATGGTATTTCATGCGCCACTGCAGCGAGTACCCCCGCCCGCGATAGCCGACGAGCGGCAGGCTCTCGCTGGATGGCTCGACTGGCATCGCGCGACCTTGCTTAGCAAGCTCGACGGGCTTGATGAGGCGCAGCTACGCCGGCCCATGGTGCCCTCTGGCACCAGCCTGCTCGGCCTGGTGAAGCATCTGACCGAGACGGAGCACGGCTGGTTCGTGCTTGAGTACGCGAGGCTGGACGAGGAGCCGCTCTTCGAAACAGACGATGACCCCGATGCTGGCTTCAAGCTCGGCCCGGATGAGACTTCGCAGTCGATAGTCGCTGATTACCTCGAGATGTGCGAGCGAAGCCGCCAGATACTCGCCGCGGCCCCGTCGCTCGACGAGCAAGTGCCCAACAAGCGCCGGGGCATGATCGACCTGCGGCGCATCGTCATTCACATGATCGAGGAAACCGCGCGCCACAACGGGCACGCTGACATCATCCGCGAGCTCATCGACGGCGTGACCGGCGACTGAGCCGGTAGCGCCGGCCGGCCTGCCGCGCAATCAGGGGAATCCCTGACGGGATCTTCCGCCTGACCTGCTGGCCGGTCCTGGACATGCTGCGACGCTCGATCCATCAGGCACGTTACGCCCATGGAAGGAGCCGCGGCGGTGTCAACATCAACGATGCCCGAGGTCGCGGCCGCCCGCCGCGGCCTCGGGCGGTCATTTTGGCGCCTCTGGCTGGCAGCCCTGATCTCCGGCGCAGGAGACGGCGTGCGCATGGGCGCGCTGCCGCTCGTCGCTGCGAGCATCTCGCGCCAGCCGCTCGCGGTCGCCGCGGTGTGGTTCGCCGGCGGCTTGCCCTTCATAGTCGTCGGCCCGCTGACCGGCGTCCTGACCGACAGGTGGCACGACAAGCGCCGCGTGATGGCGCGCTGCGACATCGCGGCGGGGGTCGTCGTCGGCCTGTTCGCCTGCCTGATCGCGCTCGGTACCGCGGATGTCGCGCTGCTCGTCGGCCTGAACTTCGTGCTCGGTTCGGTAGAGACGCTGCGGGTCGGCGCGTCGGTCACGATCGTCCCCGAGCTCGTCACTGAAGACCAGCTTGACCGTGCTAACAGCCGGGTGCAGAGCGCTCAGATGCTCACCATCGATGTGCTCGGGCCGCCCGCCGGCGCGCTCCTCATGGCGCTTCCCGCCGGAGTCCCTTTCCTGCTCGACTCGGCGTCGTTCGCCGGATCGGCCATCCTGGTATCGGGCGTCGTGGTCTCGGCCATGGTCGGAGCCGCGGTGCGGGCACCGGCCACGACCCCGCCCGCACCGCCAGACACGCCGACGCCCGGCGGCCGCCGCGCCATTGTGCGCGAGATGAAAGACGGCCTGAAATGGCTCTGGGCGCACCGTCTGCTTCGCCGGCTGTGCGTGGTCGCCGGGCTGTCAGGGATGGCTGTCATGGTGGTCATGTCGATCGCCGTGCTTTACGCGCTCGAGATCCTGCACGTGGGCAGGGACACCTACGCCGTGCTGCTCGGCCTCGTCGCGACCGGCGGCGTGACCGGCGCACTGGCGGCGCCGATCGTGAGCAAGCGCATCGGCAGGCAGGCCACGCTCCGCGTCGCCTTCGCGCTCGGTCCGCCCGCGTTCATCGCCGCGGCCCTGACGTCAGACGCCGCCGTCGCCGCGCTCGCCATGGGCGGCGTCGGCGTCGCCGTGGGCGCGGTGAACGTCGTCACGGTTTCGCAGCGGCAGAGCCTGGTGCCAGCGGACCTGCGGGGCCGGGTGAACGCCTCGTACCGCCTAGTCGCGGTCGGCCTCACGCCGGTCGGCGCGGTGGTAGGCGGCCTGCTCTCGCAGCTCTGGGGGCTGCGCGCGCCGTTCTTCGCCGGTGCCGTCATCTTCGCCGTCTGCCTGCTCGCGTGCCTGCTGCCAGCGCGGCCCCCGGCGCGTGAACCCGACTGTCAGGAGCTTTCCTGACTAGCCGCGCCAGGTCCTAGATCACGAAGCTGACCTTTGGCGAGCCGATCCCCGCGGAGGCGGCACCTGATGTCGCGCACGTGCTGGCCACCCGGCCGGGCCTTGGCTCCGCTGCCAGCGACGGCACGAGATTGAGGGGCACATGCCACCAGGAACGCTCACCGCGCGGCAGCGCACCTTGCTTGACCGCCTGATCAGCGCCAGCGGGGGCCGCGCGTCAGGGCGGATCAGCGCTGTGGACGCGGATCGCACCCGGCTGCCGCTCTCCTCATCGCAGTACCGGATCTGGTTCTTCGACCGGATCCAGCCTGACGCGGTCATCTACAACGTCGCGGGAGCAGCCAGGCTGCGCGGCTACATAGAGCCTGAACTGCTGCGCAGGTGCCTGACCGAGATCGTCGAGCGGCACGAGGTCTTGCGCACCACCTACCACCAGGTCGACGGCGCCCCGATACAGCGGGTCCATCCGCCAGGGGAGGTGACGCTGGGCTTTCATGACCTGAGCGGGCTGCCTGCAGCCGAGCGCGAGAGCGCGGCCACGGCCTTCTGCGCTGAGCACGCGCGGCGCCCCTTCGACCTGACGCGCGACCTCATGCTGAGGCCGACGCTGGTGCGCCTGTCCGCCAGCGAGCACTTGCTGCTGATGTGCCTGCACCACATCGCCACCGACGGCTGGTCACTGAACGTGCTGCTGCGCGAGCTCGGCGAGCGTTACGTGGCCCAGGTCAGCGGCACGGCGGCCGACCTGCCTGCGCTGCCCATCCAGTATGGCGACTACGCGAGCTGGCAGCGCTCCTGGCTTGACAGCGATGAGATGACGCGCCAGCTCGAATACTGGCGGGAGCGGCTGCACGGCGGCAAGCTGACCGACCTCGGCACGGGCCTGCCCCGCCCGACGGCTCTGAGCTGGGATGGCGGCACCCTACGGCACCACATCGGACCCGAAATCGTGGCCCCGCTCGCGGCGCTCGCCGAGGCTGAGCGGGCCACGCTCTACATGGTTCTGGTGGCCGCGCAGTCCATCGTGCTGTCGCGCTGGAGCGGGCAGGCCGAGGTGATCATCGGCTGCCCGGTGGCCAACCGCAAGCGCGCCGAGCTTGAGCACCTCATCGGCTGCTTCATCAACGAGCTCGCGCTTGCTGTCGACACGTCGGGCAACCCGACATTCCGCGAGTTGCTGCGGCAGGTACGCGAGGTCGCACTCGGCGCGTACGACAACCAGGAGGCTCCGTTCGAGCGAGTCGTCGAGGCCGTGAACCCCGAACGCGACGCGATCGCGCATGCCCCGCTCGTGCGCCACCAGCTCGGCCTGCACAACGAGCCGCGCTGGCGGGTCGAGCTTCCCCAGGTCAGCTTCGAGATCGCGGGGCTGAGCACGGACACCGCGCGCTTCGACCTCGAGGTTGATCTTACGAACGACGACGACGGCGGCATTTCCGGCACCATCTACTATTCGACCGACCTGTTCACCGCCGACATCGTGCAGCGGCTGCTCGGATCGCTCGGCACGATCTTGCGGCAGGCAGGCACTGATCCAGACACCCGGATCGACGACCTGCCGATCGTCGGGCCAGCCGAGCGCGACCGCCTGCGCCAGATCGGCGACACGGCGAGCGGCCAGCCCGAGCGCGACCAGGCCGCCGATGAGCCAGCGGCGCGGAGCCAGACGGTCACCGAGCTGATCGCCGCGGCGGCACGTGACCGGCCCGACGCCCAGGCTGTGACCGGCCCAGACGGTACCTTCAGCCATCGCGAGCTTGACCGTCTGGCCAGCGGCCTTTCCTTGCGCTTGGCGGCCGCTGGCGTTCAGCCAGGTCAGCCGGTGGCCGTGTGCCTGCGGCCGTCAGCGGCGCTGGTGGCCGCCCTGCTCGGCGTGCTCAAGGCGGGCGGCGCCGCTGTGCCCGTCAATCCGGGCTATCCGGTGACCGAGCTCAACGACGTGCTGCTCGATTGCGCGGCTGGCCTGGTCATCACCGACGGGCAGGAGCCAGCCGGACTCGATCCCCTGGTTCGCCGGCTGAATATCTGTGACGATCAGGCAAGCCAATCGCATCCTGGTGACCGCCAGGCCACCCTGCCCGCGCCGGATGATCCGGCCGTCATCTGCTATCAGGCCCCTGGCGAGTCTGGCCCGCTCGGCATGGTCAACTCCCACGCGGGCCTCGCTCATCGCCTCGCCTGGGCAAGCCGCACGTTCCCCCTCGGTCCCGGCGAGGCGGCGATCAGCGTGATCACCGCGTTCGACCTGGCGCCGGCCGACCTGCTCGGACCGCTGGCAGCGGGCGGCAGGCTCGTGATACCCGCCCAGGCCGATCCGCGCGTCCTGGCCGGGCTTATCAAAAACGAGGAGGCCGGCCTGCTCCGATGCCCGGCGTCCTGCCTTGCCCAGGTGCTCGGCGCGCTCGCGGCCGGCGCCGGCGGCACCGTCAGGCTGCGGCACGTGCTGACCAGCGGCGAGCGGCCGTGGCCGGCGCTGACGCAGCGGCTCGCTGACATCGCCCCGCAGGCCCGGCTGTACCAGCAGGCCGGGCCGGCCGCGGCGGCACTCGACATTGTCGTGCAGCCGGCGGACCCGAGCCACCGGGCCGGCACGTATTCGCTCCTGCGCGACCCGCTGCCAGGGCCTGTGCTGCGGATTCTCGACGAGCGCGGCGGCCTGGTGCCGATCGGCCCGCCGGGCGAGCTGTGCGTCGCTGGCGCGCCGCTGCCCGCCGGCTTGCTGCGCCGCCCGAGGGAAAGCGCCGCCCTGCTCGTCGCCGACCCGCTCGGTGACACCGTCCTCTTCCGCACCGGCCAGCGCGCGCGATGGCTGCCCGACGGCGGGCTTGACTTGCTTACCAGCCAGACCCGGGCGCGCGGGCACCTGATGGAGCGATCCGAGGTGGCGTCCTATCTGGAATCGCTGCCGCAGGTAGCCAGGGCGGCACTCGGCACCGTCGGGTCCTGCGCTGGTGAGCAGGCCGCCGATGCCGAGCTTGTGGCCTATCTGACCCTGCGCGACGAGCCCGAGAGCGCGAGCACGCCTGGCCAGGCCCGCGCGCAGTTCGGCGAGATCTGGACCGGGCGCGGCGCCGAGGAAGATCCGACGCTGAACCCGGAGGGCTGGAACAGCCCGCACACCGGCGAATTCCTGACGGCGGCCGAGATGCGGGAGTGGGCCGACTCGGCGTTCCGGCGGATTCTCGCGCTGCGGCCGGCGCACGTGCTCGAGATCGGGTGCAAGACCGGCGCGTTGCTGTTCCGGCTGGCGCCGCGCAGCGAGACGTACACGGCAACCGATCTGTCGGCGCGCGCCCTGGCGCATATCACGGCGCATCAGGACTGGCTGGCCACCAAGGTCGCCGACGTCACGCTGCTCCGCGTGTCTGCCGATGACTTCGACACGTTCCGGCCCGGCCAGTTCGACACCGTGATCTTGAATTCGGTCGTCCAGTACTTCCCCTCGGTGTCGTACCTGGATGAGGTGCTCCGCCAGGCGGCAGCGGTGCTGGTGCCAGGGGGTCATATCTACCTGGGCGCGGTACGCAGCCTGCCGTTGCTGCCAGCGCTGCACCTGCCGGCCCAGCTTGGCAGGCTCGATCCTGGCGCGAGCGCCGCGCAGCTCGCGCGCCTGGTGGCCGAGCGAGTCGAGCGCGACGAAGAGCTGGCCATCGACCCGGCTTACTTCACGGCGCTGACCGGGCGGATTCCTGGCCTGGCCGAGGTCTACCTGCTGCCTTGCCTCGGCCGCAGCCGCAACGAGCTGACCGGCTACAGGTACGACGTGGTGATCAGGACGGGTGAGCCAGCCGAGCCGGTCCGCCAGGCGAGCGCCGACTGGCAGCGCGACGCGCTGAGCCTGGACCGGATAGCGCAGTTGCTCGCGGCCGGCCTGCAGGAAAGCCTGCTGTTGCGCAATGTGCCTGACGCGCGCCTGCACGGGCGCCTTGCCGTGCTGCGCTCACTCGAGCAGCACGCACTGAACTCGGCGGCCGACGCGGCGGCCGCGCTCGCGCCGCAGGCATCCTCCCCTGGCGGGCCGGTCGATCCGGCTCAGCTGGCCGCCGTCGCGGCCGAGGCGGGCTATCGCGCGCTCGTTCAGTACGCGGACGGCAGCCCGGGTGATGAGCTTGATGTCCTGATCACCGCGAGCACAGCGGATAGCAGCGCCTGGATATCCGCGGATGTCGCCTATCCAGCCGGAACAGGCCGCGTTCTTGCCAATGGCGGTGAGCCTGCCGGGCTGCTAGCCAACCGGCCGCTGCGCGCCGTCCGGGCGCGGACGGCGGCGCCGGTGCTGCGCGGCAACCTCCAGGAGCACTTCCCTGGTTACGCGGTGCCAGCACATCTGATGATCATTGAGGATTTCCCTGTCGGCCTGGACGGCACAGCGGATCTCACCGCGCTGCCGAGGCCAGATCTGGCCGCCGCGGCGGCCGAGGCGGCGCGGGAGCCGAGCTCTGACACCGAGCGCGCGCTGGCGAAGATCTGGGCCGAGGCGCTCGGAGTCGACCGGGTCGGCGTGCATGACGACTTCTTCGCGCTCGGCGGCCACTCGCTGCTCGGCGCTGAGCTGATCGAGCGGGTGCGAACCGAGTTCGAGGTGGACGTCCCGCTCGGGCGGCTATTCGAATCGCCCACCATCGCCACCGTCGCCGCCTACCTGGACGAGCAGCTCGCCCGCCCGCGCGAGGAGATCGTCCCGATCAGGCGGCACGACCGTGACGCGCTGCGCGAGCGCAGGGCCGGGCGCGTCGCCGCGAGGGAGCCAACGGCTGCGTCGCGCGCCGCGGCCTCGCGCGAGGCCCTGCTACGGAGGACCAGCCAATGACGCACGTGGTGGACGAACCGACGGTCGCCGAGGTCTCCTTCGTGCAGCAGAGCCTCTGGCTGGTAGACCAGGCCGACCCCGGCCAGCCGACCTACAATGTGCTCGCCGCCGTCCGGATCACCGGGCCGCTCGACGTGGCGGCGCTCGAGGCCGCGCTCAACTCCGTGGCCGCGCGGCATGACTCGCTGCGCACCGTCTTCGAGTTCGACGGCGTCGAGCCCCTTCAGGTGATACTGCCTGCCGTCACGCTCACGGTACCCGTTGACGACATCGGCGATGCCGACCCCGATCCGCTGATCCAGGCCGAGATCGAGCTGCCTTTCGATCTGGCCAAGGGCCCGCTGATCAGGATGAGGCTGCTGCGCCGCAGCGCGGACGAGCACATCGCCGTGCTGACCGTGCACCACATCGTGACCGACGGCTGGTCCTCTGCGATCCTGCTCGGCGAGCTCTCTGCCTGCTACGCGGCGCACGTCGACGGCCGGGCGCCTGACCTCGAGCCGCTGCCCGTGCAGTACGTGGACTACGCGATCTGGCAGCGTGAGACGCTTCGCGGCCCCGCGCTTGACCGGCACGTCGACTACTGGCGTGACCAGCTCGGCGGGCTCGCGCCGCTTCGCCTGCCGACCGACCGGCCCAGGCAGCCGGTGGCGTCGTCGGCAGGTGAGGTGCACGCGTTCGAGCTCGGCGGGGAGCTCGCGGCGCGGCTCGACGCCCTTGCGAAAGAGCACAAGGTCACGCCCTTCATGCTCCACCTCGCCGGGTTCGCCGCGCTGCTTTCCCGCTACGCGGGAGCCGACGACATCTCGATCGCCTCTCCGGTGGCCGGCCGGGACCGCGCCGAGCTGAGCGGCCTGATCGGCTTCTTCGTGAACACGCTCGTGCTGCGGGTAGACACCTCGGCCGACCCGTCATTCACCGAGCTGCTCGGGCGGGTGCGGCAGACCTGCCTGGGTGCGTACGCGCACCAGGAAGTGCCCTACACCAAGCTGGTCGAATGCCTGCAGCCAGCCCGTCATTCCGGGCTCGGCGGACCGCTGGCCCAGGTCATGTTCTCCCTGCAGAACCTGCCCGAGCTCACCTGGTCAAGCGGCGGGCTCACCTACGAGGCGATGAACGTCGCGACGCGCACGGCGAAGTTCGACCTGTCACTCGAGCTGACCCCTGGCCGCGGGTCGACCCGCTGCACGCTTGAGTTCAGCACCGAGCTCTTCGACGCGAGCTCCATCGAACGGATGGCCGGCCACCTCATCGAGCTGCTCAGCGCGGCAGCGGAGAATCCCGAGCTGCCGATATCGAGGCTGCGGATGCTCGGCCAGGCTGAGCGGTCGTCGCTGCTGCGGGCCGACGCCGACGCCGACGCCGACGTCGGCACTGCGGCAGGTCAGGAAGGGGCCGGCGGTCCCTGGTGCCTGCACAGCGAGTTCGCCAGGCAGGCGGCGGCCACCCCCGGCGCCGTCGCGCTTGTCCATGGCGGGCAGCGGATCAGTTACGCCGAGCTCGATGGCCGGGCCAACCAGCTCGCCTGGCGGCTTCGCAGGCAGGGCGTCGGCGCCGAAGATATCGTCGCCATCTTCCTGCCCCGCTCCCCTGATCTCGTGGCAGCCTTCCTCGCCGTGCTCAAGGCGGGAGCCGCCTACCTGCCACTGGACCCGGCGTACCCGGAAGACCGGATCGCCTACCTGCTCAGCGACTCAGGCGCGCGCTTCATCTTGTCGGCGGGCGACCTGGCCGAGGCCATGCCGCCGTGCGCAGCGCAGGTGATCATCGCTGACGGCGACGAGCCTGACTGCCCGGCGGGGCCGCCGCCAGACCTGGCCGGCCCGGATCACCTCGCCTACGTGATCTACACATCGGGCTCCACCGGCCGGCCCAAGGGCGCGATGAACACCCATCGCGGTGTCACCAGGTTCGCGTTCGCCACCGCGGCGGCGTTCGGGCTGCGGGCGGACGACCGGGCGCTGCTACTCGCCCCGCTCGGCTTTGACGTCGTGGCCGAAGAGCTTTACCCGCACCTGCTGACCGGCGGATCGGTGGCGATCCCGGCGGGTGAGCCCCCGGTCGCGACCGGCGAGCTGTGGCAGCTGGTCGCCGACTCAGGCACGACGATCTTCTCCACCACGCCCACCCGGCTGACCGCGATGGGCACCGCGGACCGGGCGAGCGTGCCGAGGGTGCTGCGGACCATCGTCTTCGGCAGCGAAGCCGCCCCGGCCCTGCGCGCCCTGCTGCCCTGGCGCGAATGGGGCGGCCGCCTCGTCCAGGTCTATGGCGTGACGGAGGCGAGCTGCACGTTCACCGCCGTGGCCGTGGACTTCGACGCGGACGAGGACGCGGTCGTCCCGCTCGGCCACCCGCTGGCCGGCTACCGCGCCTATGTGCTTGACCGCTGGCTCGAGCCGGTACCGCTCGGCATCGGCGGCGAGCTTTACCTGGGCGGGCCCGCCGTCGGCCGTGGCTACCACGGGCTGCCCGGGCTCACCGCCGACATGTTCCGCCCCGATCCGTTCGGCGACCAGCCCGGCGCGCGGCTTTACCGTACCGGCGATATCGTCAGGCGGCTCGCCGACGGCTCGCTCCAGTTCGTCGAGCGGGCCGACCGCCAGGTCAAGATCCGCGGGTTCCGGGTCGAGCCCGCCGAGATCGAGGCGGTGCTAGGCCAGCATCCTGGGCTGGCGGCCTGGGCCGTGGAGAACCGGCCAGGCCAGGACGGACAGGCCAGGCTCGTCGCCTACACCGTCGCGAGAGACGGCGGCAGCCGCGATGACCTGCGGGCGTTCCTGGCCAGCCGGCTGCCGGCCTGGATGATCCCTGACGCGTTCGTCGAGCTGGACAGGCTGCCGTTGTCGGCCAACGGCAAGCTTGACCGGGCCGCGCTTCCAGAACCCGCGCAGCAGGCCGCCGAGTACGCGGCGCCAAGGACACCCATCGAAGAAGAGGTCGCCGGCCTGTGGTCCGAGCTGCTCGGAGTCGAGCGGGTCGGCATCTACGACAACTTCTTCGAGCTCGGCGGGAACTCGCTGGCCGCCGTGCGGATGCTGTCCGACCTGCGCGACCGGATCGGCGTCGAGGTGCCATTGCGCGCGCTGTTCGGAGCCGAGCCGTCCGTGGCCGAGCTCGGGGAGCGGATATTCCAGCAATTGCTCGCCGAGGACGAGATGCCCGAGGACGAGATGAAGGACGAGGCGTCATGACCATGGCAGGACCGGCGTTGTCAGAGCGGGCACGGCTGGAGGCCGCGTTGCTCGCGCGCCGCTCAAAGCGCCCGGCAGGCATCCCCGTCCAGCCGAGGCCGCATTATCCCATCGCGTTCCCTGCGTCGGCGGCGCAGCTATACCAGTGGCAATCTCACTTCGAGTACCCGGGCGGCGGTGGCTCCCCGACAATTCTTGGCCTTGTCCGTATTTTCGGGCTGCTTGACCTGGCCACACTGAAGCGCGCGTTCGACGCGCTGACGCAGCGGCACGAGTCGCTGCGAACCGTCTTCCGCGCCGGCCGCGACGGAGATGTCGAGCAGGTCATATTCACCCCGTCTTACCGGCTCGAGATGCCGGTGCACGACGTCTTGCCTGAAGACGCGGCCGAACGCGCCTCGGCTCTCTTGTACGCGCCATTCGACCTGACCAGCGGGGAGCCGCTCACGCGCCTGGACGTGCTCCGCCTGCCCGGCCAGGAGCACCACCTCGTGCTCGCGCAGCACCACATCGTCAGCGACGGGGGCACGGTCGAGATCTTCATCAGCGAGCTGGCCGCCTTGTACCTGGCATTCGCGCTCGACGTTCCTGACGGCCTGCCGCCACTGCAGGCCCAGCCGGCTGACCTGGCGGTCTGGGAGCGCGATTGCCTGGATGACGCGGCCAGGCGGCGGCACGGCGACTACTGGGCGAACCGCCTGGGCGGGATCACGGTCCCGATCGCCCTGCCCACCGACGCCAGGCCAGGGCCTGCGCCATCGGCCGCTGCCAGGAGCACGCGACTGCGCGTTGAGCCAGAGACCATGGCCTCGCTTCGCGAGCTGGCCAGGGAGAACGGCGCCACGTTGTTCATGGTCGTGCTCGCTGCCTTCCACATTCTCTTCGCCTGGTACACAGGCCAGCGCGACGGGATGGTGAAGACGCCCTGGACCGGCCGGGACCGGCCGGAGAGCCACCAGGTGATCGGATGTTTCATAAACCATCTGGTGCTGCGGGCGGACCTGGCCGGGGACCCCGACTACCTGGAAGTGCTCCGCCGGGTTCGCGATGACACGCTGCGCGACTTCGACCACGCCCAGTTTCCCATCAACGACGTGATCGATGCCCTCGGCCTTGAGCCCGTGGCCGCGCGCCGCGACCTGACCCGCGCCATGTTCACGCAGGAGACCGACCCGGAGATCCCGTACGTGGCGACTGGCGATCTTCGCAGCGAGATCGTCGACCCGCCAGTGCGCGAGGCGCTGCGGGATCTCACCATGCGGGTGATCACCTATGCCGAAGGCACGGACATCTACCTGCGGTACCGGACCGACGCGTTCACCCCCAAGCGAGCCGCGGACATCGTCGCCGACTACCGCGACCTGCTGCGGCTCATCGCACGCGATCCGGGCTTCAAGGTCTTCGGGCACGAGGGCCGTGCCGTCCTGCCCACGCTCCGCGTGCCAGCCGTCGCACCGGGCCAGCTGGAGGAAACGTGACCGGATCGAAGCCGCCAGCACCCGCGGCTGAGCGTGCTGCCGCCGCGGGCAGGCTGCCAGCTGGGCGGCGCACCGCGGCCGAGGCGATCGCGGCGCTCGCCGTCGTGCTGCACAGGCGGACGCTGCAGGAGCAGGTGACAGTACGGGTGCTCGCCGACAGCGAAGCTCTGCTTAGCGCTGATTTTTCCGCCGATCCTGACTTCACCACGGTGCGCGCGGCGGCCGAGCGCGCCCTGGCCTCGTGCG
>JASIBM010000271.1 GCA_030045175.1 Streptosporangiaceae bacterium
CGCGCCCACCTGGCCGCGCGGTACGCGGCGACGCCCGGCACCGCGAGCGTCGCCGCGGCCCGGGTGTTGGCCCTCGCGAGCGCCGCGGCTCGGCTCGATTCGGCCTCGGCCCGCTCGGTCGAGCCGATCGCGCCGTACCCGACGGCGGCGAACAAGTGCTGGAACGGCTTGCGGTAGATGAACACGGCCACGGTGACCAGCGTGATCATCAGGATCTTCAGCGCCCACGGCAGCACCGCGTCAGAGGTTCCCATGATCAGCGCGTAGCAGTAGAGCAGCACGCTCAGCGCGAGCGCCACGGCGGCCTGCTTGAGCAGCACTCCGATGAGCATCTCGAACCAGCGCACGGCCACGACCCGGCCGAATCCCGGGTGGATGCCTACGAGCAGGAAGAACGGGCCAACGATCAGCAGCAGCAGGAATCCGAGCTTGAGCAAGATCAGCGTGACGGAAATGAGCAACACCAAGATCCCGGCGACGACGGCAGCGAGCAGCGCGGCGAACCCGATCTCCAGCCTGGTCGTCCATTCCTGGCCCTGGAACAGGGGGTAGATGCCAGGATTACGTTGCTGGATGGTGGTCGCGATGCCGGTATACGCGGCCTGCTTGGCGGTGATCAGCGCCGGCGTTGCCCGCTCGTTCACGGCGATCGCCTGCGCCCAGAGCAACTGCCTCGCGTAGGTATTGACCGGGGTCGGCTTCGCGCCGTTCGTCGAGAACGCTGTCGTCCCGAACTCGCCGTCCAGCCACGGCTTGCACACCAGGACCGTCCACAGCTCGTTGGCGTTCTGGTCGACCACGGTCCCGCCCGAGCTGTAGCTGAAGCTGGACTGGCTGATCTGCGGGTCGTGCGGCCCTACCGGCAGGCAGCTTGCCTGGCCCGGGCTTGGCAGGTGCGCGAACGCCGCGTCCAGCGCGGTGCTGATCCCATCAGAGACACCCTTGCCAAGGCCGGTGAAGTCCCCCGGCCTGGCGATCAGCCAGACCGCGGCCAGGCAGGCCATGACCATCCAGATCGTGCCCTCGATGGTCCTGGTGGCGCGCTTGCGGAACAGGCCCTGCCAGGCCAGCCAGATCGCCGCGATGATCACGACCACCGCGACGTAGGGGAAGTAGATGGCGTTGCCGATGCCGCTGATCAGACGATCGGTCACGTTCTGGAGCCAGCTGAGTATGCCCTCCCCGGCCGCCGACTGGTAAATCGTGATCGTGACCCGGTCCAGGGCCTTGGCGAAGTCGAAGATCATCCCGGCCACGTCGTTGCCGATCAGCGACGTCATGTCCGAGCACTGGAGGTTGGTTGCGGCCCAGTACTGGCCGGCCATGCCGTACTCGTTATAGGGGGTGGCCAGCGGCGGGCCGGTCTGCGCGGGCGGGCTGATCAGCGAGTCCAAGCCGGTGCTTGCCGACTCAGGTTGCGGCACGCCAGGAGCGCACAGGTTGTTCAGGTCGCCGGTCAGGCCGGCTGAGCCGAGCGAGCAGAAGCCGAGCAGGCCGCCTATGTCGCCGATGCCGGGGACCGAGCAGACTCCCCCGCCACCCGACTGGCTCGTCGAAGCCAGCGTGACGGCCGGCACCCGCCGAGCGCTAGCCACGGCGACGTGCCCAGCCCCGGCGGGCTGACCCGCGGCGGCGGACCGGCCGAGGCCGGGCAAGATGCCGAGCGCCGCGCCGGCTAGGACGAGCGCGACGACTACGACGCGTCGGCTGGGTCTGGGCATCGGGGGCTCCTGGGGGTGATGTCGATCCCGCCCGCTAGTGGGCTGGCGGGAGAACCGGACTCGGCGGGCGTCCCCGTGTGAGGTGCTGGCCAGCGCCAGTCGCCCGGCCAGGCCTGGATCCCTCGGCGTGGGCGTGAGCGCTGGCCGCCACCCGACCAGGTTCCGGTCCCTGGTGCGACCCGCCAGGCGGCACGTCACCTGGCGACTCGTCCTGCGAAGGCACCGGGATCCGCGCCGACCTGGCCCTGGTCGGGTTGGTGTCCAGCCAGCGGCGCAATTGATCGGACATCAGGTCGATCACGATCCGGCCTGCCCGGCCGTCCAGGTCGCGGAACACGCACTGCCCGTTGCCCAGCCCTCGCAGCACCGCCTGGTGCTCATCGGACGGGTCGACCCCGAGCAGCGACATCACGCTCGCGACCTCGGCCCGGTCGGTCGACCGGAACGCGAACACGGCCGAGATGCAGTTGGTGACCTGCTCGTTCAGCAGGTCGCCCGCGTTCTGAGAGACCATGATCAGGGCCGTGTTGCGTGACCGGCCCATCCTGGAAACCTCGGGGATCAGCTTGGCGCCCTGCGGCGTGGACGTGACAGCCCATGCCTCGTCGAGCACGATCGCCTTCGGCATCCGCTGGTCCATGCCGTTGAGCAAGCGCCTGGCGAACTGGGATACCAGGTACAGCAGCGCGACGGACAGCCGCTGCTCGTAGGAGTAGTCGTCGCGCTTGAGCCCGACCTCGGGCAGCGTGAGCCCGGCCAGCGTGAACACCGTCGTCCAGCCGGCCGCGTCGATCCCGTCGCCCCCCGATGGCGCGAAGCACAGCCTCGCCAGCTTCATCTCCGACATCGAGCGGAGCACCGCGCCGAGGTTCTTCGACGCCGCGTCGGCGGCGGACTCCAGGTACTCCACGACCTGGCCGAGACTCGGCCGCTCGGTCGCCGCGACCGCGCCCACCGCCTGGATCATCGCGCTCTCGCGCTCCTCGCTCATGCCAGGCAGCAGCAGCCGCAGCGTCTCGGCCGCCATCGTCCGGCGCTCGGCCGGGTCGTCGCCAAACGAGAACGGGTCGAGCAGCCCGGCAGCCGCGCTCCCGAGCGGAATCACACGCGCCCGCCTGCCCCGGTGCGCGAGCAGCTTCACCAGCGACTCCGCGTCGCCCTTGGGGTCGATCACCGCGACGGTGACGCCGCGCAGCGCGAGCTGGAGGATCATCAGCAGCGCCAGCGTGGTCTTGCCGCCGCCGGGCTCGCCGGTGATCGCGACGGCGGTCGGCCGGTTCCGCGCGGCGGCGACAAGCGGATCGAAGTGCACGACCGACCTGGCGCGGCCGATCGTCTCGCCGATGTACGGGCCGGTCCAGCCAGCGCCGTCCGCCGCCCGGTCACCGAGGTCGACCGTCGCCGTCGGCATGCCGCCTGCGATCGTGTACAGCGGCTGGCGCTGAAGGTAGGAGTTCAGCCTGACCTTCTCCCCCGGCAGCGACTCGCACAGCAGCGAGAACTGATCCCCGGTCGAATTCACCACGTCGATGCCGATGTCGCGGTAGTGCTCGATCAGCGCCTCGGCGCGGCGGACGCACATGTCACGGTCCGGCGCCGTGACGCAGAGCCGGTGCCAGCCGTAGACGAACGGCAGCCGCTCCTTGGTGATCCCGTGCTCGAGCATCCTGGCCGCCTCGATCTGCTCGGCCAGCGCTATCGGCAGGTCGGCGCCGGCCTCCCTGATGTGGGCGTCCATGTCCCGTGCGTGCGCGAGGCGCCGGCTCACGTCCTTGCTCGCCTTCGCAGGCGAGATCAGCCGCATCCGCAGGCTCGCCTCGACGGGGAACGGCAGCGAGTCTGAGTAGTGCAGCCACGGCTCACCGTCAGGGAAGTACATGACGTCAGGGAACCTGGTGAACGAAAGGAACGCCGTGTAAGACTCACCGGCCGGATGCACCATATTTAGAACGGTGCGCCCGTTGTGAATCTCGCCTTCCACGAGCGACTCGATCTCACCGAGGCCCCAGCGGCGCCGTCGTGCCGCTGACGGCGGCGGGTCACCGACGCCGCCGGCGACCGCGTGCCTGAACAACCAGCCCACCTCGTCGGCGCTGGCGTGCCGCGCGGCCAGCGAGCTGGCGCCGAGTGTCCGGCCGAGCCGCTCGGCCAGTTCGGTCCACCTGCCCACCTCGGCGACGGCGATCGCGTCGTCCTCGATGCCGAGCAACTGCTCGCCGGTCCTCGCCGCGCCGGCGAACTGGGCGAACAGGCCTCCGGCGAGCTGAGCGCGAACGCCCCGCTGGCCGAGCCGAACGCCCAGGTAGACCTCCTTGGTCCAGAAGTCCTTGGCCCAGACCTGGCGGTACATCTCGTCCAGGTACGGCTCCCAGCCTGGGCCGCCATCCGAGGTCTGGTGCAGCTCGGTGGCCCAGTGCGCGGCCGGGTAGCTGCGGTGCGCGACCCGCAGGTGCACCTCGGCGTCGGCCATCCTGATGCCCGCCAGCGCGATGGTGAGGTTGACGGCGAGGGTCTCGCGCTGCTGGTCGGTCAGGAACTCATACGAGATCGTCGGCAGCCGGAAGTAGGCCCACGCGTGGGTCTCTGTGAGCAGGATCTTGTCGTCGAAGTAGCGGACCGACAGCCTGCTCCGCCTGGCCGCCCGCGCGCTCACCGGCTAGCCCCTCTGGACGGGGCCGGCTCGGGCTCGGGCGAATCAGCGAGCGTGGCCACGATCAGGCCAGCCAGCGCGGTGTAGGCGCCGACCGTGCCCGGGCTCAGCAGCCCTGCCCAGTGCTGACCCGTGGCGGCACCGCGCATCCCCCCGCGAGCCGGTAGCGCCGGCGAGCCAGGAGCCTGCTGGACGGCCCGTTTCGCCTGCCGGTCCTTCAGCGTCTCGTCCCAGGGCACCCGGACCATGGCGCGGCACTGGCCGGCGCAAACCCGTTCGGCCTGCTCGACGTGGGCGGCGCTGCGACGGCTGATGCCGTTCAGCACCATGATCGACTCGGCCGCGAGGCTGGCCTGGCCGTGCGCGTCCAGCCACTCGAAGGTCATGCCGATCGCGCTTACCGCCGCCCCGCTCGCTGGCGCGACAAGCACGAGCAGGTCGGTGATCGCGAGCAGCCGCGGGACCGACGCTGTCGACGGGTCGGCGAGCACGAGCTGATACCGTGCGGAAGCGTCGGCGAAGGCCTGCGCGGCGGCGGCTGGGTGGGCGGCCGGGTAACCCTCGTCGCCGTCAGGACCGTCAAAGCCGTCGAGCTCATAGCTGCCGTCGTCAGCTGGCGGGTACCGGCCTGCATCGAGTAGCACCAGCCGCGAGTGCCCGAGCGAGGCAGCCTGGCTGAGCGCGGGCCTGGCCCTGGCGCGCTTGGAAAGGCCGGTTACTCCCGGGTTGATGTCGAGCACGGCGACCTCGTCGGAGCGAAGGCTGGCGAGCACCTCGCCGGTAAGCAGCGTGGTCATGGTCTGGCCGGCACCGACCGTGCAGCCGAGCACGACGATCCGGCGCGGGCGGCCGAGCGGCAGTTGCGCCCTCGCCCGATCGCGCTGGAGCTGACCGGGCTTGCCAGGGCGCTGCCCACCCGGAACGACGCTGACCCGGCCGGTCCTGACGTCACCACGCAGGCCGGACGGACCAGCGAGTGCCCGTTCTACCGCTGGCGGCGGCGCCTGATCTGGCGCGTGGACCACGGTGATCGCAGGCCGGCGCGGGCGCGCAGGCGCGGGCGGGGCTGGGGCGCGCGTGGCTGCGCCCGCGGGCAGGCTGACAGGCGAGGGCACGGGTGCCGGTGCGG
>JASIBM010000272.1 GCA_030045175.1 Streptosporangiaceae bacterium
GCGGCCGATCCGTCGGCGCGGCTGTCGAAGCTGCCCGTGCTGACCGGCACCGAGCTGCGGGCCGAGCTTGAGGGCTGGAACGACACGGCGGGGCAGGTCCCCCCGATCTGCGTGCACGAAGGTTTCCAGGCCCAGGTGGCCCGCGATCCCGGCGCGATCGCGGCCCAGTTCGAGTCTGAGCGCTGGACGTACGCGGAGCTGAACAGGCAGGCCAACCAGATCGCCAGGCGGCTGCGCGGCCTGGGCGTGGGCCCCGAGGTCCTGGTCGGGGTGTGCATGGCTACCGGGCTGCCGCGGCTGGCGGCGCTGCTTGGGATCTGGAAGGCAGGCGGCGGCTACGTGCCGCTTGACCCGGCGCTGCCCGCCGGCCGGCTGTCGTTCATGATCGCCGACACCGCCATGGCGGTCCTGCTTGCCGACGACTCGACCATGGCCAGGCTCCCTCCGGCCAGCGACGACGTCGCGGTGGTCTGCCTGGACCGGGGGCGGGAGCACATCCGCGCCACGGATGGCACTGAGGATCGCGCTGGGGATGACGCTGACCTCACCGACGTGGGCGTCGCCCCGTCGAACGTGGCTTACGTGATCTACACGTCGGGCTCCACCGGCCAGCCCAAGGGCGTGGTGGTGGAACACCGCCAGGCGGTCAACTTCCTGCACGGCATGATCGGGCACTGGAAGATCGGCGCTGCGGACGTGGTGCTGCAGTTCGCGTCGCTGAGCTTCGACGCGTCGGTGCAGGAAATGTTCATGCCGCTGCTCGGCGGGGCGCGGGTGCTGCTCGCCCCCGCCGACACGCTGCACTCCCCGCCACGGCTGGCCGCCCTGATGCGGGAGGCGCGCGTCACCTTCGCCTGCCTGACCCCGTCGGTGGCCAGCCTGCTGGCCGATGAGCAGTTCACCGACCTGCGGGCGCTGATGTGCGGCGGCGAGGAGGTGCCGTCCGAACTCGTGCGCCGCTGGCTGCGGCCAGGGCTGAGCTTCGTCAACGACTACGGCCCTACCGAGACGACGGTGACAGCGGTTTTCATGGAACTGGACGCAAGCACCCAGCTGCCGCCGCCGATCGGCCGGCCGAGCCACCCGAATTACCGTGCCTACGTGCTCGACGGCGACCTGAATCCGGTCCCGGCGGGAGTGGCGGGCGAGCTGCACATCGGCGGCGCGGGGGTGGCCCGCGGCTACCTGAACCGGCCAGAGCTAACCATGGAACGGTTCATCACCGACCCGTTCACCCCGGGCGGGCGGCTGTACAAGACCGGCGACCTGGCCCGCCGCCGCCCCGACGGCACCCTCGTGTTCACCGGCCGGATCGACAGCCAGGTGAAGATCCGCGGCCTGCGGATCGAGCTTGGCGAGATCGAGGCCGCCCTCGCCGCCCACCCCGCGATCGCCCAGGCCGTCGCCACCGTGATCACCGACCAGGCGGGCCAGCAGCAGCTCGCCGCCTACCTGCGCCCCGCCCACGGCACCATGCCCGCGGCCGCCGAAATCCGCCAGCACCTGGCCAGCCGGCTGCCCGGCTACATGATCCCCGCCCACCTGATCAGCATCGACCAGATCCCGCTGACCACCAGCGGCAAGATCGACAAGGCCGCGCTGCCCGCGCCGCAGATCGCACCCGCGGGTCAGCATCGCGAACCACCGGCCACCTTGATCGAGACCATCCTGGTGGACCTGTACGCCACCGTGCTCGGCCTCGCGCAGCTCGGCGCCACCGACGGCTTCTTCGACGCCGGGGGCAACTCCCTGCAGGCCATGCGCCTGATCAGCGTGCTCGACAACGAGCTGGGGGTCGACGTCGGCGTCGCCGCCGTGTTCCTGGCTCCCACGCCGCGCCAGCTTGCCGCGCTGCTCCGCGATCGGCACGGCCTGCTTGACGACGAGCTCGGCCCTGACGGCATCGACGGCATCGACGGCATCGGGCAGCTTGGCGACGAGCGGGACGCCCAGGTCGCGAGCGTCGAGTAGCGGTTGCCTCGGCTGGCGTCGAAGGAGGAGAACGAGGATGCTGTCGCAGGCTCAGCGGGCCGCGCTGATCGCGCGGGTGCGTCGCGGCCAGGCGGGCCAGGCGGCGGGAGCCATCGAGCGACGCCCGCCGGACACGGCGAGCCTGCCAGCATCGCTGGGACAGGAGCAGCTCTGGTTTCTTGACAGGCTCGCTCCGGGCAGGTCCACCTACAACCTGCCTTGCGCGGTCCGGCTGCGCGGGCCGCTTGACGCGGGCGCGCTGAGCCGGGCGGTGGACCGGCTGCTGGCCAGGCACGAGGTGTTGCGCACCCGGCTGGTCAGCGGCGCGGACAGCCATCCCGTGCAAGTGATCGACCCGCCGCCGCACGACGTCATGGCCGTGCTCGACTACAGCGACGCCCCCGCTGCCTGGCACCGACTTCGCGAGCTTGCCGACGACGACCTGCGGCGCCCGTTCGACCTGGCGGACGGACCGCTGCTGCGCGCCCATCTGGTGCGGCTGGCGGTGGCCGAGCACGTGCTGCTCATCACGGCGCACCACGCCGTCTTCGACGGCTGGTCGGCAGGGGTGCTCGTGACCGACCTGGCGGCGCTGTACCAGGCGGAGGTGGCCGAAGTGCCCTGCGGCCTGGCCGAGTTGCCCGTGCAGTTCGCTGACTACGCGATCTGGGAGCGTGACCGGCTCTTTGGCGCGGCCTGCACCGAGCTCGAGGAGTACTGGCGAAAGGTGCTTGACGGATTCGAGGCCGTGCGGCTGCCCGCGGACAGGCCCAGGCCGCCGGTCAGCACGTTCGACGGCGCGCTAGAGTGCCGCTCGCTCCCTGTTGACCTGCTTGACGGCCTGCGTGAGCTGAGCCGCCAGCAGGGGGCGACGCTGTTCGTCACGCTGCTGGCCGCCGTAGCGGCCCTGCTGCACAGGTACACCGGCCAGGCCGACATGATCGTCGGCACGACCAGCGCCAACCGCAGCCGCGCGGCGCTGGCCCCGCTTATCGGCTTCCTCGTCAATACGCTGCCGATCAGGATCGACTCATCAGGCGATCCGGCATTCACCGAGCTGATCGCGCGAGTGCGGGACGCCTCGGTGGGCGCGTACGCGCACCAGGACCTGCATTTCTCCAGGCTCGTCGAGATCTCGCAGGTGCAACGCGACGCCAGCCGCTCCCCTGTCGTGCAGCTCATGTTCAACCTCGTCGACGACGCACCCGCCACGGTAAGCGCGGCGGACGTGACATTCGAGCTGGCCGACAGGCTCGTCGAGCCTGACACAGCCAAGTTTGACCTCTCCCTGTTCGCCGAGGTCGCCGAGCACAAGCTCGACTTCGTCGCGGAGTACGCGTCCTCGTTGTTCGATGCCGCGACCGTCAGACGGCTGCTTTGCAACCTGGAGGTGCTGCTGCGCGGCGCGGTAGCAGCGCCGTCGGCCCGGCTGTCGCAGCTGCCTGTGCTGACCGAGCAGGAGCTGCACAGCGAGGTGGTGGAGTGGAACGACACGGCTGCGCAGTTCCCCTCGGTCTGCATGCACCAGGGCTTCCAGGCCCAGGCGGCCAGCACTCCTGACGGCATTGCCGCGCAATTCGGGGACGAGCGCCTGTCGTACGCGCAGCTGAACCGGGCGGCGAACCAGATCGCGAGGCGGCTGCGGCAGGCCGGGGTCGGCCCCGAGGCCCTGGTCGGCGTGTGCATGCGCACGGGGTTGCGGCGGCTGGCCGCGCTGCTTGGCATCCTCAAGGCCGGCGGCGGCTACCTGCCGCTCGACCCGTCCCTGCCGATGGAGCGGATCTCGTTCATGCTGGCCGACGCTGATCCCTCGGTCGTGCTCGCTGACGACTCGACCGAGGCCGGCCTGCCGCAGGCGAGCGCTGAAGTGATCTCGCTCGACGCCAGCTGGCCAGCGATCAGCAAGCTGGCCGGCACCGACCTGACGGACACCGAGGTCACCCCGTCGAACGTGGCCTACGTCCTGTACACATCGGGCTCCACCGGCCAGCCCAAGGGCGTGGTCGTGGAGCACCGCCAGGCGGTCAACTTCGTGCACGGCATGATCGAGCACTGGAAGCTGGGCACCTCGGACGCTGTCCTGCAGTTCGCGTCGCTGACCTTCGACGTCTCCGTGATGGACATCTTCGCGCCGCTGCTATCCGGCGGGCGGGTGGTGCTCATACCGCAGGAGGCACGGCAATCGGCGCGGCGCCTGGCCGAGCTGATCAGGACCTCGTGCGTGACATTCGCCTGCCTGACCCCCGCCGTGATCAGCCTGCTCGCCGAGCATGACGTCACGGGCCTGCGTTCGCTGGTAGCCGGCGGCGAGGAGGTGCCGTCAGAAATGGTCGCCGCGTGGCAGCGGCCCGGCCTTGACTTCTGGAACGTCTACGGCCCCACCGAGGCCGCGTGCGTCACGACCTTCGCCCTGCTGGACGCGGGCACGCAACTGCCGCCGCCGATCGGCAGGCCGCTGCCCAACTGCCGGGCATACGTGCTGGACGCGCGGCTGAATCCGGTGCCGGTCGGAGCGACCGGCGAGCTGTACATCGGCGGCGCGGGGGTGGCCCGCGGCTACCTGAACCGGCCAGAGCTAACCATGGAACGGTTCATCACCGACCCGTTCACCCAGGGCGGGCGGCTGTACAAGACCGGCGACCTGGTCCGCCGCCGCCCGGACGGCACCCTCGTGTTCACCGGGCGGATCGACGACCAGGTGAAGATCCGCGGCTTCCGGGTCGAGCTCGGTGAGATCGAGGCCGCGCTGGCCGGGCACCCCGCGATCGCCCAGGCCGTCGCGACCGTGATCACCGACCAGGCCGGGGAAAAGCAACTCGCCGCTTACGTGCGCCCCGAGCCCGGCGCCGAGCCCGATGCCGGCGACCTGCGCGACCATCTGACCCAGATCCTGCCCAGCTACATGATCCCCGCGCACCTGACAACCATCGCTGACTTCCCGCTCAACCCCAGCGGCAAGGTCGACCGATCCGCGCTGCCCGCACCTGGCCCGGTCACGACGAGCACCGAGCACGCCAGGCCCGCCACGTCCACAGAATCCGCCCTCGTCGACATCTACGCGGCCGTGCTCGGCCGTGACCTGGTCGGCGCCACCGACAGCTTCTTCGACCTCGGCGGTAGCTCCCTGCAGGTCATGCGGCTGGTCGACTCGATCAGCAGCAAGGTGGGCGTCGACATCGGCGTTTCCGCCATCTTCTTGCACCCGGCGCCCAGGCAACTGGCTGCAAGCATCGACGCGATCAGGAACGGCGCCGCTGGTCAGGCCGGCTCCGGTCCGCTGATCGAGCTGAGCGCGGGCACGGGCACGCTGCCGCTGTTCCTGATCCACGCGATCGGCGGCACCGCCTTCGCCTACGCCAAGCTGGGCAGCGAGCTGGCGGGCACGTTCAGGGTCTACGGGCTCGAGGACCCCGCCCTGCACGAGCCAGGCACCACCACTGGCTCTCTGGCCGACCTCGTGGCTGACTACATCAGCCGGATCCGCCGCGTCCAGCCCGAAGGCCCCTACCGGCTGGGCGGCTGGTCGATGGGCGGCGTGATCGCGTTCGAGATGGCCAGGCGGCTCGAGCGCGAAGGCGCCCAGGTGCACCTGCTCGTGCTGCTCGACGCGCCGTTCGCGGTGTCCGGCGGGCGACCTGACGACGAAGCCGAGCTGGCCGGGCGATTCGTGGCCGACGCGATCAGCAGCATGGGCAGGCCGGCACAAGACCTGCCAGACCCGGCCGGCACCGGGCCGGACGAGCAACTCAGCTGGCTGGCCGACCAGCTCGGCGACGGGGCCAGCACCGCGGCGCGGCTGGCGCTGCTGCGGCGCAGGTTCGAAGCCTTCCGCGCGCACTACCAGATGCTCACCGGGTACCACGCCGCGCCCCCGGGCCAGGCACGCGCCAGGGTACGGGCGCCAGCGCTGGTCGTCGGCGCCGATGACTCATTCAACGTGCGCTTCCTTGCGGACTGGCCAAGCGTGCTTGCCGGGCCGGTCGGCACCGTCCGCGTGGCCGGCGACCATTATGAATTCCTGCGGCCACCGCTGGTAGCCGACGTGGCGGCAGCCATCCTGAGGGCCGCAGGCGATGGCAGCTGACCAGGACGTTCAGGGCAGCACCGCGAGCCAGCCTGCGACCACCCGAACCGACGGCGTGCTGGCCAACAGGGACTTCGCCAGGCTATGGGCCGGCGAGACCATCTCGGAGATCGGCACCCAGGTCACCCAGTTCACGATGCCGCTGGTGGCCGTGCTCACCTTGAACGCCACGGCGTTCCAGGTGGGCGTGCTCAACGCGCTGCGATTCGTGCCGGTGATCGTGGTGGCGCTGTTCGCCGGGGTGTGGCTTGACCGCAGGCGACGCCGGCCCGTGCTGATCTGGTGCGCGCTCGGCAACGCGGTCCTTATCGGCCTCGTGCCGGTCTCGTCGGTGCTCGGCTTCCTGTCACTGGGCCTGCTCTACGTGGTGGCAACGGCGGCGGGAACCCTGACCGTGGTCTTCGACGTGGGCGCGCTCTCCTACGTGCCGTTCCTGGTCGAACGGCGGCATCTCACCGAGGGCAACAGCAAGCTCACCGCGAGCTCGGCGTTCGCTGGCATCGCAGGCCCTGGGCTGGCCGGATTGCTCGTGGGACTGCTCACCGCGCCGATCACCTTGTCTGTGGACGCGGTCTCCTACCTGTTCTCCGCGCTCGGCGTGATCACCATCAAGAAGCGTGAGCCCGATCCTGAGCAGGGAGCTGAGCGGACTTCGATGCTCAGGTCGATCACGGACGGGCTCCGCGCGGTCTACGGCAGCAAGCTGCTGCGGGTATTGCTCGCCCAGTCCACGGCGCTGAACGTGGGATTCGGCGCGGTGTCCACGCTCTACACGGTCTACGCGATCAGAACCCTGCACCTGAGCCCGGACAAGCTCGGCATCACCATAGGCTCGCTCGCGGTCGGCTCGCTGATCGGGGCGCTGGCCGCCGCTCGCGTCGGCCGGGCGCTCGGGATGGGCCGTACCATGGCCGTCAGCATCATCGGCGTCTCAGCGTCACCGGCCCTGCTGCTGATCCCGCGCAGCGCGAGCCTGGTCGCGCTGCTCGTGCTGAGCGCGGGCTGGCTCGGGCACGGCTTCGGCATCGCCATGTGGAACGTGAACACGATCACGCTGCGCCAGGCGCTCACCCCGATGCGCGTGCTCGCCAGGATGAA